>JANTGD010000107.1 GCA_024763135.1 Thiotrichales bacterium
ACTGGTTGCTCGTCGTGTGTGCCAGGCGGTGACACCGCAGCGTCAGCCTGGTTTGCTGCAATTTTCTGGACGGGCTGGTCAATCGGTTGATCTTCCGGATGACCTGCAATCAGTGCAGAGACCGAATAGGTTTCCAGATCTGCATCGGAATAAAGCTCTGCTACAGGACGAGATTCAGCTTTTAATTCAGCAATTTCGGACGTTTCATGCTCGCCTGTGCTCTGCGCGGCTTCTGTTTGTGTTGGCGATGGTGAAACTTTGCCGCTACGCGATGATTTATCTACAGCCTGTTTGGGTTCCGTCTGTTGTGCAAGCAGTAATTTTGAAAAACCGGATCCTCCGGTGTCACTGCCTGTGGGTGCGGCCGAGACTTCGGCTACAAGTGTGTCCTGTGCGGGGGGTAGGGCGGGTTGAATACCATCCATGGTTTTGTTTCCTATCCTTTAGCCTGTTAAGCATCGCTTGCAAATGTGATTGCTTGGAGTTGTACGCAGCGATTTCGCCTGCGCATCCATTTAGCCGATCGATGCGTGATGTTCCCGCGTCCTCGTCCACACGGGGTTTTTGCGCATTGGCCTGGAAATTAAATGATTGCTGTATCAATAGCGTAACTACTCAATAACCTGCAAAAATTTGGCCACTTGCCGCGTTTTATTGTGACTGGCTGCTTCTTTTTTTTGCAACGCTAGTGGGGAATGGTTGTTCCCTTACCAAGGCGTGCAACACCGCCAGGGATGCAAACAGGGCAACTCTTCGGGTGCTTCTGTGATGCCGCGCTAGCACGTTGCGGCCCGTCTTTTATATTCATAATGGTTAGTAGCGCAATTTATTTTATCGTCGGGTCAATAGTAATGAGGTGCCATTGCAGTGACGATGCGCGCGGCAATGGCATCCTGTTCTTTCTGCTCTCGCTGTTCGAGCAGTCGGCGTTCGTGCAATTGTTTTTGTTCCACCAGTTTCTCTAAAGCATCTCTTTTATTGCGGGCTTGTTGCCAAGCGTGCATGTGCTGGTGCGTTGCCGTATCGATTGACGCCAGCCGCTCGGTTTGCTGTTCGATCGCGACATCGAGTTGCGCAATAAAGTGGCGATGATTTTGTAATTGTGACAGGTTCAGGCTCGCTGATTGTTGTAATTGCTGAGTATACTCACAGCGGTAGTCACGCAGGACAGTCATCTGTTGCTCGGCATGTTGTTTTTGTCGCAGTGCCTGCGCCAGGGCTGTTTCGCGCTGTTCCTGATGGCGGATGGCGATGCCGAGAATCGGTTGAAGGCGTTTGGTTGAATTCATCGAGCAAATCTTTATTGAGTCAACTAATTGAGTTGGGCTAATTTCGGCATGTGTTGTACCTGAATTCTTTAGTAACGACTCAGCGTATTCATCGTTTGCTCTATCTCGGCGTTATTTTCGTACTCGAACGGTTACATATAGGTTATATGCTCACATTCTCCGTGCGAAAATGCCTTGATAGGTACCAAAATCTAAACACGCTGAATTGCTACATCGAAAGTATATAGGGTTTACTCGCAGCGTAACGGAAGTGGATCAGGTTCCTGCTGTGGATTATGCAGATTCCGGATGGAGAGCTGCACGTAATGCCTGGAGGCTATCATTAAAGTGACTGGATTCCTGTAAATCCTGTTGCAGGAAGCGTTTGAGTCTTGGGTAGCAGGCGATGGCGCGATCTAGTTCTGGGTTGCTTCCAGCTTGATAGATCCCCATGGTGATTAAATCCTGATTCTTTTGGTACAGGCTGTACAGCGCGCGAAATTCCAAGGCGGCCTCGCGATGGTTTGGCTGGGCAATGGTATTCATGAGGCGGCTGACCGAGGCTTCGACATCGATCGCAGGATAGTGACCGGATTCCGCCAGTGATCGCGACAAGACGATGTGCCCATCGAGCACGGCTCGTGCCGCATCGACCACCGGATCATTTTGGTCGTCACCTTCGGCCAATACGGTATAGATGGCGGTAATCGAACCACAATGTTCAGCGGCATTGCCGGCACGTTCGACGAGCTGCGGCAGTTTGGCAAATACCGAGGGTGGATAACCTTTGGTCGCCGGGGGCTCACCAATGGCCAGCGCAATTTCTCGTTGTGCCTGGGCGAAGCGTGTCAAAGAATCGACCAGGAGTAATACATGCTTGCCCTGATCGCGAAAGTATTCGGCAATACTGGTGGCCACCATCGCGCCATGGAGTCGTTTGAGCGGTGGGTTATCAGCGGGCACCGCGACCACCACCGCACGCTCCAAACCGGCTTCTCCCAAGATATCCCGGACGAACTCATTCACCTCCCGGCCACGTTCTCCCACCAGCCCAACCACGGTGACATCCGCGACGGTATTTCGGGTCATCATTCCGAGCAGCACGCTTTTACCGACACCGCTACCTGCGAACAAGCCCAAACGCTGTCCCCGGCCCACACTCAGTAAGCCATTGATGGCGCGCACTCCTACGTCTAAGGGTTTTTCGATGGGTTTGCGCAGCAGTGGATTGATGGGCTCAGCCATCAATGGTTGCCATTGGTCGGTTGAAATTGGCCCCTTGTTGTCCAACGGTTTGCCATGAGCATCGACAACGCGACCCAATAATTGCTCGCCGACGGGTACGTCTAATTGTTCTCCTCCGGGTATGACTCTGGCGCCTGGTTTGATGCCTTGAACATGGCCGGTGGGCATCAGAAATGTCTTGTTCTTGGCAAATCCCACGACTTCACACTCGACCGCTGGTGTGCCGGGGGAGACCACCAGGCAACGCGAGCCAATGGCAGCCTGACAGCCGATGGCCTCCAAGGTTAGACCCGCCATGCGTTCCAATTGACCTTCGACTACCGGGGGCGGTAGCTTCAGTGTTTGACGCAATTGCGCGAGGTAAGCGGCCAGGGAGTTAGCGGTTGCGGCGTTGCTCATTGGAGGAGACCGACTCTGAGGAGGAGGCATCTGCTTCCCGGTGTCCACCGAGCAGCTCTGCCGAAAGACGCGCAATCAAAGCATCGATGCCCGCGTCGATAAATGAAGTCTCGGTGTGAATTTGGCATTCACCCTGGTGCAGACCGGGGTCATCGATAACCCGCCAGTGTTGTTTATCATCGACTTCATGGATGGTTTTGCGGATGGTTTCGGCATCTTCCGGATTTAAATGAATCACGAGGCTTTGGGTTTGGCTCGGAAGTTGTTTGACGGCCTCCCGGATCAACCCGATCAAATGATTGGGATCGGCTTTGATCTCGCGGCGCAGGATTTGTCGGGCCACTGCCAGAGCTAGGGCCACGAGTTCCGCGCGTACTTGATCATCGATTGCCTGGAGTGGTTTTTCCAGGGCACGCAACACATTTTCCAGGCGTTGTTTCAGCTGTTCGATTTCTTCACGCGCGGCGTGTTGACCTTCTTCGTAGCCGCGTTTGAAACCGTCTTGCTGCGCAGCTTCACGCGCGGCCAGCGTCTCGACTTCTTCGCGCCGCTGTTGCACGGTCGAAGAGAGTAGCTGAGCGACGTCTTTGGGTGCTCTGTCTTTGACCTCGGGGGGAAGCCAGGGACGGGTTTTGCCCGCTGCATCTTTGGAAATAATTTTAGACAAATTCGTCATCCTTGTTACCCAGTGCAATTTGTCCTTCTTCCGCCAGGCGCTGCGCCATGGCCATAATATCTTTTTGGACTTCCTGCACTTCGCTCAGGCGGATCGGCCCCATGGCCTCGAGGTCGTCACGCATCAGTTCCGCCGCATTTTTGGAAACATTGCGGAAGATTTTTTCCTGAATTTCAGTAGAAGTGCCCTTGAGTGCGCGGACTACCTTTTCCTGAGGAATTTCCCGCAGCAGTAACTGCATGCCGCGATCATCGAGGGCGAGTAAGTTTTCGAAGACGAACATGTTCTCCTGAATCTTCTCGCTCATATCGTCGTTGAATTCCTTGAGGGCTTCAAAGACGCGATTCTCCGTGGCAGAGGAGACCGAGTTGAGAATTTCTGCTGCGACTTTGATGCCTCCCAGATCGGAAACCACCACATCAGGTTCTTCTTCGAAGCGTCGTTGCATGATCTCATTGAGCTCTTCGATCGCCGCGGGGTGAACCGAATCCAGACCGGCCACTCTGACCATCACATCGGTTTGAACTGTTTCTGGCAACATGTCCAGCACCTGTCCTGCCTTGGCATGATTAAGGTGCGTCAGGATGATCGCGATGATCTGTGGATGCTCGTCCCGAACTATTGCCGCGATCGAACGGGGATCCATCCAATTCAATGTGTCCAGACCTTTGGGCGAGTGGCCTACGAGAATTTGTGCCATGACATTATTGGCTTTTTCCCGACCCAAGGCGTTGACCAGAGTTTTTCTCAGAAATTCTTGGGTGCCAATGGAAATTGCCGACTGCTCACCCAGATTCTCCATGAAATGTCCGAGTACACTCTGGATCTCACCCTGGGTGACCGAGTTTAATTCGGTCATGGCATATCCGAGTGACTGCACTTCTTCGGGGTCCATATGGCGGATGACATTGGCGGCTTCCTCTTCGCCCAGCGACATCAGCAGAATGGCTGCGCGCTGGGCTCCGCTGAGGCCTGCCAACGGGTCCCCTCGATTGTCCCTATCATCAGGCATTGCTATTGACCCAATCCTTGATTACTTTGGCCACCCGTTTGGGATCCTCTGCGGCCACGCCGCGCGCAACATCGAGCACTTCTCCGTAGGCATGCGGGGGTCCGGACAATTGACTGGTGCCTTGTGCCGCGTGGCTCAGGGATACTTGGTCACTTGCCAGTCCTCCAGCAGACGCTGCTTGCGGATTGGGAACCTGTTCGAGTGCCTCGGGCTGGGCTTCCAAGGCCTTTGCCGCAGTGGGTTGCAGTGCTTTGACTGCGGGCTTGGCCACGAACAGCACTAATAGCAACACGGCGACGCCGATTAAAATTTGTTTGAGCATTGCCCAGACCCAGGGTTGTTCCCAAAGGGCGGGACCGGCGACCGGAGTAATTTCCTCCATCGGCTGAAAGGATTGGTTAAAAACTGCCACGCTGTCTCCGCGCTTGGCATCGAAGCCGATTGCCTCTTTGACGATATTCGTCAGCGTTGCGATCTGCTCTTCACTGAGCGGCGTACGCACCGACTCGCCCGCTTCGTTTACGCTCACTTGGTCGTCGACCAGGACTGCAACTGACAGGCGGCGCAGCTGACCAGGCGCGGCCTTCGAGTGCGTGATGGTTTTATCCAGTTCGTAGTTACGGGTGGTTTTTGCACTGGTACTCTTCGGGGCTTCATTGCCCTTTCCCTGTGCTTGGTTAGGATCTGTCGTACCGGCGCCGGGGGGTTGGTTACTTAGCGCTCCGGGTATGCCGATGGGTGCTGTGTTGCCAGTGCTGGCCTGCTCCTGCGTCTGTTCACTTCGGACGAGCTTATTGGGGTCGCCATCGAAGGCTTCGCGCGTTGATTCGTTATACGTGAAATCAATTTCCGCATTGACCTTGGCGCGTACCCGACCGGCACCGAGAATAGGGGTCAATAGTTCTTCGATGCGTGAGCCGTAAGTGTCTTCGAGTTTGCGGGTGTACTCAAACTGCTTGGTGGAGAGTGCCAGCCCCTCGTTATCGTCGCCGCTGGACAATAAGCGACCCCATTGATCCACGATCGTGACATCGTCAGGTTCCATGTAAGGTATGCTTGAGGCCACCAGGTGTACAATGGCAGACGTTTGCTCGCTGGCGAGGCTGCGCCCTGGCATGAGTTTCACCATGACCGATGCGGTGGGTTTTGCCTGTTTGCGGATGAATACGGATTGCTTGGGCATGGCCAAGTGCACGCGCGCCGTATCAATGTTCTGCATACTCGAAATGGTACGCGATAATTCCGTCTCCAGCGCATGATGGTAACGCGCATTCTCGATAAAGCGACTGGTTCCCAGGCCTTGGTCTTTTTGCAACATTTCGATGCCGATTTCACCACTGCTGGGCAGACCGCTGGCAGCGAGTTTCATACGCACCTGGTCTACTTGATCCGCCGGCACCAGCACCATGCCGCCTGTTTCGATCTTGTAGGGAATATTATCGGCCTGTAGCGCATCAGTAATCGCGATGGCATCCTGCTGATTCAGCTTGGAATAGATCGGTACGTAGGTCGGTTGGGTGGCAAATAGGATCATACCTATTCCCAAGGTGAGCACTCCTGCCAGTGCGAGTAACCCGGTAATTTGCCGATACCAGGCACCACTCGCAATAAATTGCTTGATTTGTTCACCGACCGATGGCAGCGGTGTGGTTTTTTCTACACTCGTGGTATTCATGGATAAAGTTGCCTGAAATTAAGCGTTTAGACCGGCATATTCATAATGTCCTGATACGCAGTCACCAAGCGATTGCGTACCTGCATCAGGGCTTCGAATGCGAGGCGGGCTTTTTGTTTTTCGATCATTACCTGGGCTAAATCCACATTTGGATCTTCGCGTTCAAAGGCTTCGGCCAGGCGTGCGGCCTTGTGTTGTTGCGTATTCACCTGGCGGATCGATTGTTTGAGTAGGTGACCAAACTCCGCACTGGGGGAGGTGAGTGGCTGCGCGGCATCGGCAACGCCGGCCTGGCGCGCGAGGCTCTGTAATTGCTGCAGCAATTGATTGGTATTGATTGCTTCCATGCCAATACTCCCTGTGGCTGAATGGATTCGGCGTTAAGAGGCCGGAATGTCGATGCCTTTTTCCCGCATTTTGGCCAATTTATAGCGCAAGGTGCGAGGACTGATCCCCAATTGTTCAGCGGCCTTTTTACGGCTGCCATTACCGGTTTCCAGAGCCTTGAGGATAATCTCATACTCGTGAGATTTGACATCGGCGTTCAATCGCCCAGCGCCTTCCAGAGCGGCCAAGACGGTGGAATGCTGGTTCATGGTGGATTCAAACCGTAGGTCGTTTGCGGTGATCTCTTGGCCATTGCAGAGTACGAGCGCGCGCTGAATGACATTGCCCAGCTCCCGTACATTGCCTGGCCAGCCATAGCTTTCCAACATCTCGTGGGCCTCAGCCGACAGCACAGGTACGCGCTGCCCCATAGAAATATGGCGTTGGATCAAGCGCCGCGCCAGTGGCACGATATCAGCAGGGCGTTCCCGGAGAGGCGCCAGATTAAGGGGGAAAACATTCAGTCGATAGTAGAGATCTTCGCGGAATCTGCCGGCTTGCACCTCTTCGGCGAGATTGCGGTTGGTTGTGGCCAGGACGCGCACGTCCAGGCTGACGGTTGTCTGGCTGCCAATGCGCTCGACTTCGCGTTCCTGTAGCACACGCAAAAGTTTGGCTTGCAAACCCAGCGCCATCTCGGAAATTTCATCAAGCAACAGCGTGCCTCCCTGGGCCAGTTCAAACTTGCCTGGATTCGACTGCAAAGCCCCGGTGAACGCGCCTTTTTCATGTCCAAACAGCACAGCTTCGAGCATATTTTCCGGAATTGCAGCGCAGTTGATCGCCACAAAGGGGTTATTGCTACGCGGTGAATGTTTATGAATATAGTGCGCCAACACTTCTTTACCGGTACCACTTTCGCCGCTAATCAAGACCGATACATCGTTGACTGCAACCTTGCGCGCGAGTTGTAGCAGTTCGATGGATTGTGGATCGTGCGCCACGACATCGTCATCGGGGTCTTCACTGTGTTGCTTTTGCGTGAGCCGGGCAACCAGTTCCAACAGAAATTCGGTATCGATGGGTTTGACCAGATAATCGGCGGCGCCTTCACGCATCGCGTGTACCGCACGTTCTACGGTTCCAAAATCGGTGAGCATGACAATCGGCAGATCTGGATATTTATTGTGCGCAAACTGGAGAAGTTCGCGGCCGCTCATTTGTGTCATGCTTTCTTCACACAACAGCAGGTCGAAAGCTTGACGCTCCAAGAGCGCCAGAGCGGCGTGACCGTCATTGAGTACGTGAGTTTTATGGTGATAGCTCTCCAGCGTATCGGCAAGCGCCTTGCTGTAGAGTTTGTTTTCACCCACGATGAGTATGCGTCGTTCAGACATTGGCAACAGCTCCCTTGTAGTATTGGCCTTCCTGGCCTGGCAACCCGTGTGAGCCGCCAAGATCCCTTCAATCAAATTTCGGTGGCGACTTCGTCCCGTTCTAGATGGTACTTGCGCATCTTCTCCACCAAAGTTGTGCGGCGGAGGTTTAATAATTTGGCCGCACGCGCCACCACCCCATCACTCGCAAGCAGGGCGCGGCGGATACAGTCTTGTTCAATATTTGCGAGATGTTCTTTCAAATCGAATCCCCCGTGCTCCAAGTGAATCGCTGCATTCGAACCCATCGGCAGGGTGGTATCGGCCGGGCGATCAACCGCCGATCCTGCGGATCGGGGAGCACGATAGCGCTCGGGCAGGTCGGCGGGTGTGACCTCGTGGCCGGGATACAAAATACGTAGGCGTTCCACGAGGTTAGACAGCTCCCTCACGTTGCCGGGCCATTGATAACCCATCAAGGTTTCATAGGTGCTGGGGTGTAGCGTAAATTTCCCCCGTTCATTCGCCAAGCGAGAAATCATGGATTGCGCCAGTGGTGGAATATCCTCTTTGCGGTCCCGCAGAGGCGGCATTTCGATGGGAAACACGTTCAGGCGGTAAAACAGATCTTCACGAAACTTACCGTTGGCAATGGCATGTTCTAAGTCATTGTGCGTGGCGGCGATAATCCGCACATCGGCAATCTGGGATTTATTGCTGCCAATGCGCTCAAATGTTTTTTCCTGCAACACACGTAGTAGTTTGACCTGCATGTCGAAATCCATATCCCCGATTTCGTCGAGAAACAGGGTGCCTCCTTCGGCGAGTTCAAAACGACCCGTCCGGGCTGAAATGGCGCCGGTGAATGCGCCTTTTTCGTGACCAAAGAGCTCACTTTCCAGAAGATCTTTGGGAATTGCACCACAATTCACCGGGACAAACGGTTTATTGGCCCGGTCGGAGAGCCGGTGAATTGCTCGCGCAACGAGTTCTTTACCCGTACCGGACTCACCCAAAATCAAGACGCTCGCATCAGTGCTCGAGACCTTGCCGATGAGAGTTTTTATTTGTTCGATCGCGGGGCTGCGCCCCTCTAAGGATTCCAGGGTTTGACGTTGGCGGCGGGCGAGCTTACTGCCGGCAGCATGCAAGCCTGCGGACTCAAGTTTGTCTGTGAGTTGCCGATAGGTACAGTGAATAGGGAGGTGGCTAACGAAATTGGACGGTAATGCGGCCACTTCGTTTGTTGAGAGATCATTCATAGTAAAGAGCAGGGCTGGGGTTAGTGTTTCCAACCGCGGATGATCTGTCAGCAGGCGCTTAAACTCACGAAAATCCTCGCACACGAGCACATACACGGAGGCACCCGGATGTGCTTCCAGAGCAGTGCACAGCGCACCGGGTGCTGTGACCTGTGGGGTGATTTCCAGGAACTCCATCATTGCAGCAGTTTTCACATTGCTCTGATGGTGTTGCCCGATTATGAGTACGCTATGTTGCGTCATGGCTGCCTGACTCCCTGGCTGGCGCTCACCTGAAGCCATCCGCTTCAGGTCATCAAAACTCGCTCGATCGGCGTTTATCGCATCACCGGTTGTTTGCGGTGATGCAGCATCCGGCACAAAACTGCCGTGGCCAGATCGATAGAGGCATCTTAGGTCTTCCGCCTTGCTCAGGGGAATGATCGCGTTCGCGTTTTTCCGGTCACCCGTCAATAAATTCACGCCGCTCAGGACGCGTACTGTCACGACTGAGAATCAGCCCAAGCTTCACTGTAGGCCGGAGGCATTGTGCGAGATTCGTCAACCTCTTTTTGACGTTTGA
>JANTGD010000108.1 GCA_024763135.1 Thiotrichales bacterium
TCATCACCAATAAGGTGACCACGAGTTTTTCTGATTCACCAGGCACACCAATTGCTTATGCGTCTTTTTCGCGCCCAACTGCGGAATCTAGGTTAAAGAGGCCCGGCAGTATACGCTTGCATGCCATGCGTGAACAAGTGGGTTTTGGCAGGTATCTGTGCTGTCGTAGAAATAGTGGGTGCAACAGCCGTTTTATCTATGAACGCGCGATTGATAATTTAATGTAACGACTCAGCGTGTTTAGATTTTGGTACCTATCAAGGCATTTCCGCACGGAGAATGTAAGCTAGACGATGTACTGGCTTGCTACTGTGAAGACGTGACCCGAGGCGACCATGCATAGACGGTGTTGATCAATAGTAGAGCCGACAGGCCTGTTAAAGAAAAAAAGACAGCCTTGTCAAAACCGAATCGTTCCCAAAGCTGACCAACGACGATCGCGCCAATTGCGCTAAATAGCGCGACTCCACCGTAGAAAATTCCGTAAACAAAGGCTTTGCTGCGTGCTTGAGCAGAAATATAGGCTCTGATCGTGTTCAGGGAAATCACGGTGAATAGTCCAAGTAGTATAAAGCTCAGCCAGATCCAGTGTTGCCATAACGCAAGCACCGAGAGGGTGGCACAGAGTAGCGCCCACCAAAGCATACGGTGTGTTCCAAGGCGATCGATTAGTAATCCGCTGGCGTAGCTGGCAAGGGTCTGCGTCAGGGTGAATGCGATGATGAACAATGGAATGCTGTGGTCAGCATAGCCAGCTTGTTTGGCTTGTACAATATAAAATTGGTCGCTAAAAATAAACAACAGTGAAATAAAATATAGCCCAATCAGCGGAAGTAGACGCAGATCATCGCGATGGATCACCGTTTTCGATCGGTTCTTGTCCTGGCTGGTTATATCCTTGACAAAAAATACCGCCAACAAGGTGGCGATCAATCCGGGAATCAGGGTAAACGCGAAGATATAGCGTATGCTTTGTTCATTGAGAGTAAACCAGAGCAAAATTAAAAAAATAATCGTCGCTCCGGTGAGCTCTCCTGCGATATCCAGTGTTTTATGAAATCCAAAGGTTTTTCCTGACGCGTTCTTGTCACTATAGGCGCTGATTAAGGTGTCTTTGGGAGCGCTGCGTACTGCCTTTCCCATCCGTTCGAGTCCCCGCATAAGTGCGACTCCCTGATAGCTTTGCGTGAGCGCCAGCATAGGTTTGGTGATGGCCGAAATCAGATAGCCGGTAACCACCAGCGGTTTGACCAACTGAAACCGTTGGCTGATATAACCAAATAAAATGCGAAAAAAATAAGACACGAAGGTAGCTACTGCGATCACAATGCCAAGTTTATCGATGCCTTCCTGGAGGATGTAGACCACGTAAAGCGGTAATAACGTTGTTACCATGGAAGAGGCCAGGTCGGTGAAAAAACTTACCCAGCCAAGATAGACCACATTTTTTTTGATTGTTCTCATACAGCTATTTGCTCAAAGTATCCAGGAGCGCGAAGATCGCGATGAAGAGGGTGGTGATGCTCAAGGTCAGCACCATGCCGGCCATGACATCTTTTGCTTTGCCAATTTGCGGATGTTGATCTGGATGAAGGCGGTCGAGCAGCGTTTCGAACGCGGTATTGGCCAATTCAGCAGCCAGCACGAGACCAATACAAAGTACGATAAGTGCCCACCATAGAAGAGTGGGCTGTAATAACATTAAGCCCCCTAGGGTAAGCAGGGCTAAAAGAACTTGCGCTCTGAAATTATTCTCTGTGCTGAACGTAAAGCAAATGCCAGCCCAGGCATTGACGAGTTTTTGCTTAAAGGGTTGATTTTTCATTTTGACGATGACTGTGGTGTTCTGGTGCAGAGTCTCTGAGCTTGGAACTGATCAGACAAACTGATGATATCGAATTGACCCCGGGTAAAAAAATGGTCACCCAATACAAAATCTCCGGTGATTGGCGGCACAAAATCGATGGTACAGTGAATCAGGTGTTCATTGCTTTGTTGCAGAGTTTCGAGCAAGAAAGCCTTGCTCGTATCAATATCCGCAGTAGCATGCTGCCAAAAATTCCACACGGGCTTTGTGATACGGCGTACGATCCCAAGATAAACCGTGGCATTATCGATGCGATAGGCTGTTTTCCATATTTTCAGCGCTTCTATGGACGAGTTTGCTGAGTCAGGCACTCGATGTATAAACGTATAGTCATTCACCGTCCCGTTCCAAAAAGCGGGGGCAACACTCAGCTGTCCCAAGCTTTGAGGACTGTGTAGTTCCTGCCAGATACGTCGCAGCGAAAGATGTTTAATCGTCTGCCAGCCGGCGTTCTTCAGCGCTTTGTCCAGTTGTTGGTCCGAAGCGGCGATGATTGCCAGGCCCACAGGGAGTTCGGGTTTCCCCAATAGCGAGTGGGTATAGGCGAGACCGGAGCGATGCAGCGTGTCGACGATCGGTGTTCGCAAAGCGATTGGTGGGCGCTGTGGCGGTGGTGCGTAATTGGGTTGGTACAGGGCAATGAAAATGGGTATATACAGCAGGCTTGTAGCCAGTAGCATCAGGGCAATTTTTTTCTGCTTTCTAGGGAGGGCGGCGCGAAAATTGATTTTTTGTCGGGCTACCAGCCATTCAGTCAGGCTGATGCCAATGATCAGCCACAGCGTACCGACAAGAAAACCACCCCATACATCGCTCAGATAGTGCACATCTACAATAATACGGCTGAGGCCGAGTAGTAGGGCAACGGTCAGGCCCGTAAAGAACCAGCGGACCTTGGATTTCCAGTGACGTGCATAGCGAATCAATACATAGGTCAGGAAACCATAAAATCCAACCGCCAGAGTGGCATGACCGCTGGGGAAGGAGTAACTGTGTTCAAGCAATATGGCACCCGTGGGTCTGGGGCGGGCAAATGCGAGTTTGCTCAGGGTGGTAAATAAGGTACTGCCAAGCAGCGCTGCAAGCAGCGGGAGTAACAGGTAGCGCTGACCAAGGGTGAGGAAGATCAAACTGCTGAGTAACGCGAGCGGCACCACGACCCAGGCATTGCCTAGTTGGGTGATCCAGGTGAACACTTCGAGCAGCTCAGGGCCGCGAAAAGCGGTGACGAGCGCGGAAATATTTTGATCGACGCGTATAATCGGATCGGCTGAGAGCAGGTCTTCAACGATGCCCCCAAACAGTATCAGCACATAGCCGAAACTGAGCACCAGCAATGTCAACGTCAAGCCGCTGAAGTGCGAACGATCGAGCCGGTTGTGGATAAACTGAAACACACCAGGATGGGCCGCAACCAATCGCTTGACATCTTCATTCCCGGCAATGGCAGTCCGCACAGAATGCCAGACTGAGGCAAGCAGACCAAAAATCGCCTTGCCGTTGCGCACAAAGAAGCGCTCTGTTGCCCAGATCAACAAGTAGAGTAGGAGTACTACGAGCAGTAGCAAGCCAAGTCTCGGTAGCCACAATTGCACGAGATTGAGTGAGTGGGCGAACAAGTAACCCGCGCCTAACCATTCGAGCCCCCAGCCCATCGCGCCCAATAGATTCCAGAGCATAAACGTGGATCGTCGCATCTGGACGGTACCTGCAACAAAGGGCATGAGCTCCTTAACGCTGGGAATAAAACGTCCAAGAAATACAGATTTGGCGCCATGCCGGTCGAAAAACCCTTGGGCTTTCGTCAAATGTTGTGGCTTGATCAACCAAAATCCCTGCGCGATCCAGCGATGTCCATAGCGCCGTCCGAGAAAATAATTAATATTGTCTCCTATGACCGCCCCAGCCACTGCAAACCACCAGAGACCTATGAATTCTAGCTGCCCACTGGCGGCATAGGCGCCGAGTAGCAATAGCGCTGTCGAGCCAGGAACCAAAAGACCCAGCAGTAAAGTCGTTTCTGCAAGCGCGGCGAAAAAAGCAAACCAATATGCAAAGGAATGCACCGCAACGAGAGAAGGTAAGAATTGGTTGATCCCGTCTTGCATGGTCTAATTCTCGAGAGTCCCCCAGCGTGTACAGAGACAATCCATAGTCACTCCGCAGACAGAGCGTTCAAATCGTCCCGAGTAACGACGCTGATCGCCGGAAACGGCCTGGCCCTCACCTAGCGTCGCCGAACCGGGCCATAGCCTCTGGGGTGCTCCCTGTGAGCGGGCCACTGGCCACTCAGCCTCTGTGTTGCACCGGTTTGCCATAGCATGCCTATGCCTACGCTGGTACGTCTTGTGCTTGAGTGCCTGGAGACCCGCGCAGTGTGGCTTTAGCTGGGATTGTCCTGGTAAGGAAGGGGGTGCGACTGACGGTGCTGCGCGTTCGGCAGGCTGTACCTTGGAGCGTGAGGGGGTTGCGAGTGCAGATACAGAATCGATTAAATTGGGAAACAGCCAATAATGATAGCCATAGCCACCATATTGCAGCTCATCCAACGCTGCGTCGACGGTCCAGCCCTGCTGTAGAATACGATACGCAGCCATCACCGCGCCGGTTCGATCCGAGCCATGCAGGCAGTGGACCAGGACAGGGGGTTCAGCCTGGACAATCCTGTTGACTGCTGTGCGCAATTCATCTGGTGTAACATCGTGCGCCAGCATTGGCAGATGCAATAGCGTGAGCGCCTGGTTTGGGATCAAGCCATGGTCCGTTTGCGTGTAGCGGAGATTCAGCACGGTTTTAATGCCCAAATTTTCCAGCGAATGCAAGCTATTCTTTCCAGGCTGTGCCGAGCGATATAACCGGGTATCAAGCCGGTAGAGATTGGGGATGCTTGCAGCCGCGACCGGTTGTGCCCAGGCAGGGGGTCTTGGCTTGCGCTCAGCTAAGGTGGTGCAGCCGGTGAGCAGAGAAAATAAGACGTAAAAAAGCAGAACTCGGGTGAGGCAGGACATCAAAGTAACAACAGTCAGCGGCGAACACTGCATTATAGCCCGGTACAGAGCATGTCGGGTTTACCATTTGGTTAACGTTTTGGCTGCCCCCTAAAACACGGCTGCTCTGCGTTAAAAAATGATCACTTACGCTGTTACACTCACATTTTTCAGCCTGATCTGACCTGTTTCAGGGGCACTCTAAGCAGTTACGACACACTTGACCGGGCGCTGAATAGGGAAGGGTTGCCAAGGAGTCTGTTCGAGAATAGAAGGCATAGCGAAGGGGCAGCCAAATTCAGTTATTTCGTAATGGCCTTGCACTTCTTGAATAGCCTCCTTGGGGAGGTATGTTATCCCTCTGTCAAGGTCAAACCGATGACCTGCGCATAGATGAGATACAACAAGATTACGCCGAACAGAATGCGGTAGATGCCGAAAGCATTAAAGGTGAATTTTTCAAGAAACTTGATAAATAACTTCATCACCACCCAGGCAACCAGAAAAGAGGTAATAAAACCTGCGGCCAGCACGGGCAGCATATCGCCACTGAAATCCCGATAGTGTTTCAGAAGATCATAACCGCTTACGGTAGCCATTACCGGCAGCGCGAGTAAAAAAGAAAACTCAGCACTGGCCTTGCGGCTCAAACCAACCAGTAACGCCCCAATAATTGTGGAGCCCGCGCGACTGGTACCTGGCACGAGCGCAAATACCTGTGCAATGCCAATCCACAGTGCCTGTGCATAAGACACATCATCGACTGCGGTCACCTTAGGTTCGCGACCTTTCTGAAAATATTCAATGATCAGGAAGAAGACGCCACCCACGATAAACATAATCGCGACTGTTTCCACATTGAACAGTCCCTTGATCTGGTCCTTGAATATAAATCCGACGATACCTAAGGGTAAAAAGGCCAATACAACTTTAGCCCAGAGTGCGGCATAACGGATATGGAACTTTTCTTTATAGTTGGCGACTACAGCCAGAATGGCCGCGAGCTGGATAATCACCTCAAAAGCCTTATTCGTGTCGGACTGCACCAAACCCAGTGCTTCACTAGCGACAATCAAATGCCCCGTCGATGAAATCGGCAGAAATTCGGTGATGCCCTCGATAATTCCCAGAATGATTGCTTGATAAATATCCATAGAGTTCCTTGAAAGTCATTAATCCCGGAGCAGATCTTCCGCCCACCCGTTAGGTGCGAGCCAAGTCCCCGCAACCATCACCGCGCGGAGCACAGTATGCGGGTTTCAGCATAATCAAGATATGTCTTAGGTCGCAGAACGCACTTTGCTGGTAATACCGAAGGCAACACCGGGCAGGGCAAGTCCAGCAATGTCAATCGTTACATTAGTTCTTGCAGAGTGTTCAACCCTCACCCCACTTTCTCCTTTTGAGTGGGTGTCGCAACAGTCCATCCGGGACATTGCGTCACGCGGAAAGGAAAAAGTGTGATTTTTCCTTTCCTCACAGAAACAACGACTGGTGGTCGTTGTTTCTGGCGGCCTGTCCCGGTGCTGTCGAAAAGCTAGCGCTTTTGCAACAACCTCTTTGAGGGCAAGGGGATGATTGTGCAAGAACTTTTGCAACGATTGATAGAATATTGTCCGTCTTTATACAAAGCTTCATGATGGGTGAATAGGTACTCCGTCGATATTACGACTATCGTTGTCCTTGTGGCTGTGGCGTTACGGTACATTTTACTGGTGGAGGATTTTCAACCTAGATTCCGTAGTTGGGCGCGAAAAAGACGCATAAGCAATTGGTGTGCCTGGTGAATCAGAAAAACTCGTGGTCACCTTATTGGTGATGAGAGGTTTTTCTGATTTGCCAGGTGCGCCAAGGGCTTGCGTGGACTTTCGTGATCCAACTGCGGAATCGAGGTTCAATAGATGGAACTACTCAATGAATCGTAAACAAGCAAGGTTGTGGTTTCGATTGCCACTGAAATGGATCCGATCAAGGTGAAAAAATGTGGGTTTACGAGTGTCAATGAGCATGTTTTAACGCGGAGTTGGCGGATTTCAGGGGTTAGCAGACTCGTTTGCTGGATTTGACCGCTTTGGGGGGTGTAATGAAGAGTGAGCAGGACGTTGAGAATCAGCGGGATTTGCGTAGTGGCATTTTTCTTGCCGTTGCGGGTACGGCGCTATTTGCGCTGAAGTCGATTTTTATTAAGCTGGCTTATGCGCAGGGGGTGGATACGACGACGCTGCTCACGCTGCGTATGTGGATTGCGCTTCCGTTCTACCTATTCATACTGATTTGGCTGCTTGGGCAGGCGCGCACAGTGATGCCTACGGCTCGTGATCTTGGTGCGATTTGTGGCTTGGGTTTTTTGGGATATTACCTGGCTTCCTGGTTGGATATGTCGGGCCTGAATCATATTTCTGCTCAGTTGGAGCGTTTGACGTTATACACCTACCCAATGATTACCACCTTGTTGGGTTGGCTGTTTCTGCGTGAACCGATCACTCGGCGCATTTTGCTGGCGCTGATGCTGACGTACAGCGGCGTCGTGGTGTTATACGCCCATGAGGCGGGGCTGAGTGGCCAGCATACCCGTTTGGGTGTTGCCTTGGTGGCTGGCGCTGCGTTGAGTTTTTCCTGCTATGTGGTGTTGGGCAAGCATTATATCGGTCGCCTGGGCAGTCGTTTGTTCACCAGTATTGCGATGTTGGCTTCAACGCTGTACATCAGCGTACATTTTTCGCTCACCCATTCATTTAGTGCGCTGTTCATCAATGCGGCTGCATGGAAATACGCGGTGCTGCTGGCGATTTTCAGTACGGTGTTGCCCAGCTTTATGGTAAGCGAGGCCATTGCGAGGATCGGTGCAGCGCGTACCAGCATCGTGGGCACGGCGGGGCCGGTCTTCACGATCCTGCTGGCGGTCATGCTATTGGGAGAACCTTTTGGGGCTTATCATTTGCTGGGTATGATTTTGGTACTCTATGGTGTCAGCTTGCTACGAAGACAGTGATAGTTGCCCGTCCGCCGAGTCGTTAGGTCAGATCTAGATAGCCGTCGGGCAATAGGCTGGTGGCGAGCATGACGGTATTGATATCGTGGTGTTCTGTCCAGGTGGCGGCAGCCTGATGTTCGGGAGAGAGCCAATACGCTTCAATGCGTTGGTGATAGGGTGCATAGCGTGCCAGATCATCGAGAATACGGGTTAGGGTCGAAGCCTGCTGCAAAGTATCCTGCTGCGTCTTGGTGATGGTTTGCATGCGCTCAATTGCCTGCAGTCCTATGGCCAGTCCCAATTCACGAAAGCCAAGCCGGTATGCGGCCGGTTGCTGCAAAGTGGCGGTAAAGGGAAAAGTACTCAGACTGACATCGCTGTCGTGTAGCAGGATGCCCAGAAGCTGCGCCTCGTCGAGCCCATAGCCCACAATCAACTGCAACAAGTGATGGGCGTTACTCAGTAATCCACCTATCCCCAGCGGATCATCGCTGGTCCAGGTTGCGCCGGCGCACATTTTTTTGAACAGCGTAATTTCCTGCGTTAAATCCGGGCTGAATTCGGCATCTTTTAGACGCTGCTGTGTTGCGCTGAGTATTTGATAAGTGATCAGGCCATCGAGCGGGTCGTGCTGGCCCATGGCGGGGACGAGTGGATACGACAGATCGGTGCTCAGTTTCCAGTACATACGCCAGGGACTGCCGGGATAGGGCTGATAGGTGAAGGCAGCGTGCGCGACTTTTGCCAATTCGATCGCCCAGAGGTTGTAGCGGGGATCGCCCGTTGCGCGTGTGACTGCATTGAGCGCGTGCATCCATTTGGTCAGGTAATGGAAATATTGACCATCGCGATCCCACTCTGCAGCCGCGTCATAAGGTTCATCGGGGCGGCGTTCGGGCAGCGGTTTGCCGATGCGCAGACCGCCTGCCGTAGGGTGTTGCTGCGCCGCGGTATCACTCAGCCCCGATAGCCAACCCTGCCGTTGGCTATCGGGGCGATGCCGTCCAAGCACGGTGTGTACCTGGTCTACGAGTTGCAGTGCGAGGTCCAGTGGTTCGGATTCGCCAGTGTGCGCATGCCAGGCTAAAAAATTGCAAACTGCAAATGCGTCGGTCCATAGGTAGCGGCGTCGTTCCGCCGACGCATCGATTAGCCCCGTCGCACGCGCGAAACTGCGCATCAAATCTTGGACGGTGGCCAGCCTCGTCATCTTGGATCAGTGTTGGTAGGTGCCGATCAATTCGGCTTCGGCGAGAATGTGACCGTCCATGTTCTCCAATAAATCTTCTTTTTCCGGGCGGCGTAAATCCGGTAGCTGGGTATCGAGCGCATACAGCTTGAAAAAGTAACGATGCCGGCCAATCGGCGGGCAGGGGCCGCCGTAACCGGTGCGGCCCCAGCTGTTGATGCCGGGGAGCGTGCCTGCCGGAAGTGCTGTGTCGTTGATCGCTTCGGTTAAGCCTTCACTGCTGGCCGGCAGGTTATAGAGTAGCCAGTGTACCCAGGTCATTTTCGGTGCATCGGGATCGGGCGCATCCGGATCGTCGACGATCAGCACCAGGGAGCGACAATCACCCGGTACGCCAGACCATTGCAGTGGTGGCGAAATGTCTTCGCCATCGCAGGTGAATTTTCGCGGAATTTCGCCCATGTGGCTAAAAACGGGGGAAGTAATTTTCAGACTCATTTGGGTTCTCCTTGCAAAGCAGCAGACTGTTGCGCCAGTGCCATCCGTGCAGCCTGGACAAAGGATTCGGTCAAGGTTGGGTGCGGGTGGATGCTCGCTGCGAGTGCTTCGAGTGTCATGCCGGTTTTAACGGCAAGTGCGGCCTCACCCATAAGATCGTCCGCGCCTTCGGCGAGTACGTGCACCCCGAGTATCTCGTGGCTGTTGGAATCAAAGACAAGCTTGAGCTGGCCGG
>JANTGD010000109.1 GCA_024763135.1 Thiotrichales bacterium
ACCATAGGAACACTATGATTCATAAAAACAAAACCACATCTAACCCCTTGATGACTCACTGATACAGACAGTTTGGGCTTGGCGGTGTACTAGTACACCAGCAAAATTTCAGTTAACTATTCAAAGACTTGGCGATTCTCAACCTTGAGTACGGTTAACTATTCGGCTCATCGCTGACTCCAATCGGGTAACCTATCAGGCAACTATTGCAGCCATACGACAGCCCACAAACGCTCGAGTCAGGCACAAAAAACCTCTAAACTACAGCCTTTGGATTGATTCGATAGACGTTGTGACCGAACCATAACCATGCTGCCCGATGATTTGGCCAAATACCTGGAGACTCAACTCGAACTAGCGCAAAGCGACTATCTCGACCTCTCTCAAGGTAAATCGGTGTGTGAAATCGGCAAATTCCGGCTTGAATCGCCTACGCTGAAACAAGCAGAGGGGCGCCTCGCAGCATTGCGAGATTGTCAGAGACTGCTTCGCCAAACCTCGCACACCCCACAACATCTCGCAAAAAGATTACAAGCGCTGCGCGACACTTGGGCCACATCGCCCGAGCCGGGACCGCTCTGGGTTCACTATAAAAATTCGGGAGTTAGGGCGATCGATGAACTGATCGGAGCACTGCAAACTAACGGTATTTGAGGATCTTATGAATCATTGGCTGCAACCAGGCAAGCTGCTGTGCCAGATCTATCACGAGCGCGGGAATCACGCCAACTCGCTACCACAACCATCCCTGCGGACTTTCAAGCGAGATCCCACGCCCACCTGTAAAACGTCAGGAGCCAACGATGAATGACAAAATCAAAGCCATTATCGCGCATATCACTTTTCTGGGCTGGCTGCTCGCTCTGATACTCAACTTCGTAACCCGGAAAACGCCACTGACCAGCTTTTACCTGCGCCAAACCTTGGGTATTTTTCTCGCTGGTATGCTAGTCAATATGCTGCCTTTCAGAGGCTTGGCCGTCCTACTTTCGCTCGGCCTGCTCGCGCTCCTGATCTACAGCCTGATTGGGGCCATCAAAGAAGAGCAGCGCGAACTCCCCATCGTAGGGCGTTACTTCCAGGAATGGTTCAGCTTTTTGTAACAACGATCCGCGTAGAATGTTGTTTTTTAGCAGGCTGGTCGATAGACGCGTACCCGGCAATGGTGGCTACTGCATACACGCTATAGTAAAAAGTGTTTAACGCGATGGCCGATTGCGCTCCGGGTGCGCCGTCCTGCTGATCTCACTCTATCCATTAAAACAGACGCATATATGACAAGATTCGTACTCACGCTACTTTCGCTTCTCCTCTATTCCCAAGTCGCCTCGGCGCACGTCAGCGGTGGCCTGGCCGGGGGCTTTTACAGTGGCTTTCTGCATCCCATCCTCGGTTGGGACCACGTCGTCGCCATGGTCGCTGTGGGGCTATGGGGTGCCTTCTTAGGCAGTCCTGCCATTTGGCTATTACCCATCGTATTCCCCTTGGTCATGGCCATAGGTGGGGCGCTCGGCGTCATAGGGATACCATTGCCGGCCGTCGAAACCGGCATCGCATTGTCCGCTATCGTGCTCGGCGCCATGGTCGCGTTTGCTGTTCGTCCTCCCATCTGGATAGCCGCCGTCATTGTGGGCGCCTTTGCAATCTTTCATGGGCATGCCCATGGCACTGAATTACCCACAGCAGCCAATCCGCTCGCATTCAGCTTGGGCTTCGTTATTGCCACCGGTTTGCTCCACCTTTCCGGAGTCGCTTTTGGATTACTCACCCGCTGGCCCGCGGGAACCACCGCAGTCCGCACGGGTGGGGCTATCATCTCTATGGTGGGCGTCGCTTTTCTAGTAGGGATCGTATGACACCGGCAGTGCGCCGCACACTTGCTCTAGCGCTCTGCCTGGGACCCGGTGCAGCCTGGGCGCATGCCCCTATTAAAGGCATCGACGACTTTTACAACGGTATTTTGCACCCGTTGTTCGTACCAGCACATATGATCGCCCTGATTACCCTGGGCCTGCTGTTTGGCCAGCAGGGCGCGCAAAAACTCCAGTATGCCATCCTGGGTTTTCTCGTCTCCATCGTCGCGGGTTTGATCGCCTCAGGCTTGTATACACCCAGTGGTATGGAAGTCCCCTTATTGCTCGGTGCTATGACCGTTGGACTGCTCGTCACGCTGGATCATCCACTGCCCACCTGGCTCTACTGGGGATTGGCATTGCTCCTTGGGTTGCTCCTGGGGGTCGATTCCAGTTTTGAAACACTGCGGGGCAGCGCACGTGCCGCAGCGCTGTTTGGTAGTGGTGTTGGCTTATATCTGCTGTTTCTTTATGTCCTCGTTCTCGCCGAACGCTTCGGAAAACGCCAGTGGCAACGTATCGGCCTCAGAATCTTGGGCTCCTGGGCGGCCGCCAGCGCATTTATTGTCCTCTCACTTCTTTTTGCACCGCAAAAAGACAATCAGCTCCCTCAACCCCCTGCTGTTTCACAACTGTCCGATAGTTAACTATTCAGCACTATTAATCCGCACGACCTACGCGACCAGGAGACTGCGAAAATGTGTCGCGCAGATGCTTGCGCCAGAATGAATCAGAGCTTCCTGAATATGTGACCATTCGCGTACGAAAATAACGCCGAGATGGGGCAAACGACGAATACGCTGAGTCGTTACAACGGGATTAGGTAATCCTCGATACTTGAGTGATTAATGAGTTTTTTGCTCACAAATAATTGAGCTGCTACGCGCAATTTCAAGTTCCTCATTAGTGGGAACAACCAACAATTTTACTTTTGAAGCCGAGTGGTGAAATGCATTAATTTCGCAATCCTGTTGGACTACACCCGCAGATTCGATTTGAATACCCAGCCCTTCGAGATCACCACAGATCATAGTCCGAATACGCGGAGAATTTTCACCAATGCCTCCTGTGAACACAATGGCATCCAAGCGACCGAGTGCGGCGAAATACGCACCAATATATTTTTTTACCCGGTAAGCAAACATCGCTTCAGCAAGCACCGCATGAACATCTCCTGCCGCCGCTCTTTGTTGCACCTCACGCATATCACTTACGCCACAAAGTCCTTTGAGCCCACTGTTTTTATTCAGCATTTTTTCAATTTCATTTGAAGTCATCCCCACCTCACGACGCAAGTAAAAAATAATTTCGGGATCGATGTCGCCACTGCGCGTTCCCATGATCAGGCCCTCCAGGGGTGTCATGCCCATCGAAGTATCGATGCAGCAGCCAGCACGAATAGCAGTAGCACTACAGCCATTTCCCAAGTGCAGTGTAATTAGATTAAGCTGCTCCGTCGGCTGCTTTAAATATTCTGCGGCCCGCTGCGCGACATAGTGGTGAGAAGTCCCGTGGAAACCATAGCGACGAATGCCAAAATCTCTGTACATGGGCATTGGAATGGCATAATGATAAGCTTTTGGCGGCATACTTTGATGAAAAGCCGTGTCAAAGACCGCAACCTGCGGTATCTCCGGGTTTAATTCCCGGCATACTTTTATGCCTTCCAAATTAGCGGGATTGTGTAATGGCGCGAGCGGGATCATGGTGCGAATTGCTTCCAAAACCTCATCTGTGATGAAAACCGGCTCTTTAAAGCGTTCTCCACCGTGCACAACTCGATGACCGATTGCCTGTAATTCGTTGAGATTGTTAAGTACATGCCGGGTTTGCAACTGTTCGAAAATCAGCTGCAGTCCCGCGCGATGATCAGGCACCGCCTGTTCTATATGCTGCACCTGAATCTCACTCGTCTGATCATGTTCGGGTAACGCTGCCCATTCTTGGATGAGATGCGCATCACGTTCACCAAGCCGCTCCAGCACACCGTGGGCCAGCACGCGTTCGTCACTCATATCGAATAATCGATATTTAATGGACGAACTACCGGAATTTATAACAAGAATTTTCATTGTTGTGCCTGTATCGCGGTGATTGCAACCGTATTAACGATATCGGTCACGGTACAACCTCGACTCAAATCATTAACGGGTTTTTTCAAACCCTGCAACACCGGACCGATCGCGACAGCATTGGCCGAGCGCTGCACCGCCTTGTACGTATTATTACCAGTATTGAGATCCGGAAAAATAAATACCGTAGCTCTGCCAGCCACTTCGCTTTGCGGCATTTTCAAGCGAGCCACCTCGGGATCGATCGCAGCGTCATATTGCATTGGACCTTCGAGCTTCAGATCCGGGCGCAAGCGATGCGCAATTTCAGTTGCATAGCGCACCAGTTCCACATCATCGCCTTTACCGGATTCCCCGGTGGAATAAGAAAGCATGGCCACCCGAGGCTCGATGCCAAACCGTTGTGCAGTATCGGCCGAAGTGATCGCAATATCAGCCAGTTGCTCCGCATTGGGATTTGGATTGATCGCACAGTCTCCATAGACCAGCACCCGATCTGCCAGACACATAAAAAAGACGCTACTGACCAGTTTGATGCCAGAGCGCGTGCGTATAATTTCGAATGCCGGGCGAATCGTGGCCTGCGTCGTATGGATGGCTCCGGAGACCATGCCATCCGCATACCCCTGATAGACCATCATTGTGCCAAAATAATTCACATCCACTATCGCATCATGGGCCATCTGCGGTGATATTCCTTTGTGCTTGCGCAACTGATAATAGGTTTCTGCAAATGCTTCACGCCACGGCGAAGTGCTGGGGTCTACAATCTCTGCTCCCTCAAGCGTCACACCCAATGCATCACGCTGACTGCGTAACTTTTCGGGTTCCCCCAACAATGTGACCCGTACAACATCGCGCCGTAGCAGGATCTCAGCCGCCCGCAAAATACGCGCATCACTGCCTTCGGGCAGCACAATATGTTTCTGTTCCGTTTTAGCACGACGAATCAGTTCATATTCGAACATCAAGGGCGTTACGCGATGACCCGGGCTCACAGCAATTAAGCGACGCAGCTCATCAGGATTGACGCAGGCCTCAATTAAGCCCATGACGCTCGCAATTTTACGTTCGTCAGTCGGCAAAATAGTTGCCTTGACCTGACTGACTTTTAACGCTGTGTTGAATGTATCGTCGGGTGACAGAAACAACGGCACGCACGCTTTTACCAGCCCCCCCAGCAAATCCATGACCTGCGGGGCCGGCGGCAGGTCACCCGTTAGTATCATACCGGCAATCTTTGGATACCGTGTCGAGGCATCCGCGGTCAGGCTGCCTAAAATAATATCCGCTCGATCACCTGGTGTGATCACAAGGCTCCCATCCTCCACATGGTTGAGAAATTCCGGAATTTCCATCGCCGCGACTTTGTAGTTTTTCACCGGATTATTAAAGGTTTCCGGTTCTCCGCTAAGATGCGTATAACCCAATGCCCGCGAGATTTCGCCAACCGTCGGTTTCTCCAACAGCAATTCTTCAGGCAGCACGTAATACGGCACATCGAGACGACGTAAATGCTGCACCAGGGTCTGCCATTGCCCCGGCATCACGCGATTGACTACGGCTGCAAGCAAGTCACCGCCATGTTTCTTGATTGTCTTGAGCAAAACCTTGACCGCATCCCCTACCGCCTCGACATCTCGCCCCTGCCCATTGACCACCGGCAATAATTTACATCCCAGGTTATTGGCAATATCGATATTGAAATCCAGCTCCATGGCCGATGTGGCACTCGAAAAATCCGTGCCGACGCAGAGCACCATATCGTAGTGTTCCTCGATCTCTTTGAAACGTGCCAATATCAATTTGATCAGATCATCATAACGTCCGTCGCCAAGCCACTCACTGGCCAGCTCATAACTGCAGCCCACATAGCTGTCCAGCGCTTGTTCGTTGGGAAAGCGCTGACTAATCAGATGGATCAGTGGGTCTTCCGCTGCACTCCCAACGACCACCGGACGAAAAAAACCCACCCTGGGCACCAATGCCTTGAACAACGAGATAAAGCCCAGCGCGACCACACTCTTACCGCTATCCGCTTCGGCCCCTGCGATATAGATACTTCGATACATAGTGAGAGAGATTACCTTGCAATCATGACGATCAGGTTACGCTAAGCAACATCGCGACCGCACGATGATTTCAGTGAATGTTTCCTTAATCGGAGTGTTAAACGCGGCCGCCCCCGCCCTTTGAGGAGGCCGTCGCAAAAGCGTTAACTTTTCGACAGCCGCCTGTCGCAAAGTCCTGGACGGAGTTTGCGACCCCCTGTTTGAGGGCAAGGGGTTTGATGTGCAAGAACTCAGCAACCATTAATATGATCTGATTAGCAGACTGGCCAAGCAAAAACCGGGAACTCGGCACCATCGCGCACTGTCTGTCCCCATCTCAACGGTCGCTTAGCGGGCCGGTCTGCAAAGATACTCCTGATCGAATGCAAGATTCGGTCCACTGGAATGACCGCGCATCCGCACACCGGCTATATTGCGACAGACAGGTTGGGGGGTAAGACTTTGAGCGATGCTTTAGTTTAGAAAGGACCGCACCATCTTGGTCATAGAACGGCGCCAGATTGGAAGATCAGCAAGCAACGTTTGTGCAGCAACTTCGCTTAGCTTCAACTGCTCATGATACAAATTCTCGGGCAGATCATCGCTCATCTGCTCAGACGCTTTGACAAACCGTGTCGCTGTGCCGATCAGCGCTGCCATCTGCCAATGTGCGCCATCATAGTCCGGATTGGCCTGCTCGCGAATCGCCACTTGCAGCACCAGCGGCAAAGACCAGGCTTCCGTCAGATAACCACCGACCTCAGTGAAACCCAATCCACAGCGCTCTTTTAACGCAAGTCCAACCCCAACTGGCTGCGCCCGGACCCATTGCAATGCTGCGGCAGTCTGTTCAGGCATTTGATCAGCCAGCCATAACATGCCGACATTGTGAAGCACACCGGCAGTATGCAAAGAGGCAATCTCCGTCTCATCGAGCAAACGCGTCTCACGCGCCAGACGTACCGCCGTATCTGCCGTGAGTAGCGCACTGAGCCAAAATATCTCTGCATCAAATGGCGGGCAGCGCAACGGATTGAAGGGTGAGGCGATCGATAGCGCTACACTCACACTGCGAACAACTGCTAAACCCAATTTCGCACACGCCGCTTCGACCGTGGTCACCGGCACAGAGGTCGCCGCCCAGGCTGAATTCGACAAAAACAACAGTCGCGCGGTAATGCTTGGAAATTGCCCCAATGTCTGCGCCAGGGTTTTATAATCCAGATCATCATCCATCAATACTTGGAGCAGCTCTGGCACTCCCGCTGGTAACGCCGGTAATTGCTCCCCCGTGGTGATTTTGTCCCGACATGAAAGCTCGGACGTCCCCCCGTCTACGAGTTGCAGACTCATCCCATTTTACCCCACTTGTGTTTCGATTGATTGTTGCCCCAAGCCGTATCCACTCCGATATAGCGTCGGGATTTCGCCGGCACTCACCGGACGGCTGAAATAATACCCCTGAACCAAATTACACCCTAACCCCTGCAGAAAGCTGACTTGTTCGCGCGTTTCCACACCCTCCACAATCACCTGCATTTCCAAGGCATGCGCCATCCCCACAATGGTGGCAATAATCACCGCTTGCTTGCGATCCTTTAAAACATCCTGCAAAAACGCCCGATCAACCTTGAGATGGTCAACCGGTAGCTTTTTCAAAGAACTGAGCGACGAATACCCTGTCCCAAAATCATCTATTGCGATTCTTACCTGTAATTGTTTGAGTTTTGTAAAATTTTCAATACTCTGCTCCGCCACCTGCATGACACCTTCTGTGACCTCGAGTTCCAGACTCATGGGATCGATGCCGGTTTCCTCCAAGATCCGTTCTACCGACGATAGCAGCGAAGCCTGCTGAAAATGTGACCCGGAGATATTGACCGCCATACAGATTTCGATACCTTCAGCGCGCCAGGCTTGCTGCTGGCGACAAGCCGCTTCCAACACCCATTCCCCCAACTCATCGATCACGCCAATTCGCTCAGCCACTGGAATGAATTGATCCGGCATCACCAATCCCCGCTGTGGATGCCGCCAGCGTATCAAAGCCTCAACCCCAACCAGACGTCCGGTGCTCAACGCCACCTGAGGCTGGTAGAACAATTCAAATTCATTTTCTTCGATGGCGTGGCGCAGATCGTGCTCAAGAGACAAGCGCAGATCAACCAGCTTAGTCAGTTCAGGCTGGTAAAACGACACCCGATGCTTACCATCGCGTTTGGCGGCATACATGGCGGTATCGGCGGCCTGCAGGAGGCCCTCCCGGTTGGGACCATCCTTGGGGAAAATTGCCACCCCAATGCTGGCACGGGGTTTGAGTCGGCGTTCCGCGATAATCAAGGGCTCACCCAACGCTTTCAGAATACGCCCGGCAATACGCGAGACCTGATCCTGCGACTCGATATCTTCCAATAACACACAAAATTCGTCGCCACCGAGTCGAGCCACGAAGTCCTGATCCCGCAGTGCCTGCTTGAAGCGCTCAGCCATTGTCTTGAGCAGCACATCACCAGCCTCATGCCCAAGGCTATCATTCACATCCTTAAAACCATCAAGATCCAGATACAGCAGGGCAAGCCGGTGGTCGTACAGCTTGGCGCGGGCAATCGCTTTTTCCAGCCTTTGCTGCAAGCGCGCCCGATTAGCCAGACCAGTGAGCTCATCATAAAATGCCAGCCTTTGGACGCTCCGCTCAGACTCGCGCTCGCGTGTGATGTCTTTAATGGTAATCAAACTGCGGACTGGCTGATGGCGGCGACGACTTAACACAAACACCGAGATGGCGGCGACAAATGGCGTCCCATCTGGCCGCGACCCTGAGTACTCGCATTGCCAGCTACGGCGCCCACCACTTTGGCCCACGGCATTACAGCCCGGCATCACCACATCGAGGGGTTGATTCAAGAGCTCCTGACAGGTACTGCCCGTGATGCGCGCAAACGCGTGATTGACGGACTTGATGCGCCACTGCTCTCCCGTTATGGACACTCCATCACTGATAAAATCGGTCAGCAGCGCCGAAAGACGAATATAGCGCGACAGATTCCAGAACAGCGCGCCACCGACAACTGAGCCAAACACGATCATCAGCAAGAGTACGGAAATGGAGAAACTCGCCAATGAATCCACCCGGGTCGCAATTTCGTGCACCCCGGGCGCTGCCGCAGCCACCACCAACTCGGCCAGACCTTCGAATACCCCATTGTAACGCCACAGCACAATCCCTCCCACGAGCAGTTCACTCAGGATCAGCAGCGTAAAACCCCATCCGAGTAGCTGTAGGCGCCCCGTCGATACGAGACCGCTGTTTTTTTTATTATCGTTTTCCATGGCCCTGTATCCGTGCCCTTTGGAGTAGGCAGGTTTCTCCCTTCCTCTGCTTAGTATCGACCTGACGACTGAAGGTATGGAGGACCACTCGCTCGTGACGTCTCAAGGTCACGGTTACGGTAGGAGATCTTTGCTAATCCAGCCACGCACTGCGGCGCCACTCCTGCCCTCCACTCTAATCGCCACAACGCTTGCCAAAACGCTGCGGTCGGGTTTCAGATTAGCTATCGGCGAACAGGGCAGAAACTTCATGTCGTACACACGAGGTTGCTTGATTTACCAGACTGGTTTCCCATAATTCATGCGGGCGTCGGTATTGTGCGAGGAGAATATTCGGCGGCACCACTTGATCCTAAAAACCTCAGTTGGGCGCAAAAAAGACGCGTAAGATATTGGTGTGCATGGTGAATCGGAAAAACTCGTGGTCACCTTATTGGTGATGAG
>JANTGD010000110.1 GCA_024763135.1 Thiotrichales bacterium
GCGCCCAACTGAGGTTTTTAGGTTGAATGTGGTTTTCTAGTACATTGCCCTCCACCCAGTCAGGTATCATGAACCCATGACCGCCATTCTTTGCACGGGCATTGCCACCCTCGATATTATCAATCGCGTCGACCACTATCCCCGGGAAGACGAGGAGCTGCGCGCCATTGCTCAAAGCCGTCGCACTGGGGGCAACGCCGCGAATACTGCCCGGGTACTCGCCCAGCTGGAACACCCCACCAGTTTGTTGGCAGTATTTGCCGCTGATGCCGAAGGACGTTGGCTGCAACAGGATCTACACAGCCACGGTATTAAGCTCAACGCATCTCCGGTGCTCCAAGGCACAACCCCGACCTCCTATATTACGCTCAATGCACAAACGGGCTCCCGTACCATCGTGCACTACCGCGATTTACCGGAGCTACCGGAGACGGCATTTGACGCCATCACTGTGTCCGCATTTGATTGGCTACACTTTGAAGGACGCAATCCGAGCGTTTTAGCGTCTATGCTGCGGCAAGCACGCAGCCCGTATTCACAAACAAAGATTTCCTTAGAGGTGGAAAAACCCCGAGCTGGGATCGAGTCAGTCTTTGAACTGGCGGATGTCCTGATGTTTTCAAAAGACTATGCGTTAAAATCTGGGTCAACCTCGGCAGCGCAACTCCTGCAAAATATCGCCGGCCAATATCCAGACAAGCAAATGACATGCACCTGGGGTGACGGTGGTGCTTATTTTTATGCAGCCGGTGGCACGGTCGGACACATCGCTGCAAAACCCTGCCAAACCGTCGTCGAAACCCTTGCGGCTGGGGATACCTTCAACGCGGGTTTAATCCACCGCCTGAGCCAGGGTAAAGATCTGGCGGAGGCGGTAAACTTTGCCAGCGCCTTGGCGGCCCGTAAAATCACCCAGGAAGGATTAGCGCAGCTGCAGGAGTGCAACGAACTATCGCGAGAAGAAGACCCTGGTTCAACAGCCTGTTAAGTTAGATTTTATGTAACGACTCAGCGTATTCATCTTTTGCCCCATCTCGGCGTTATTTCCGTACTCGAATGCTCACATATTAACTATAGGAAGCCCTGAATAATTCATCCATGAATAATCAAAGCACGGAAAAGATAAAATGCGATTTTATCTTCCCCCCCCATTTTCAATGGCTTATCAGCCATCGAAAATGGAGACACATCCATGTGCTGCAGAAACTCTAAATTAATCAGAATTTCCTTAACTACTCGTCTGCTAAGATATTACTAATGACAAGAACAGCTTCGATTTTCAGAGACACACACGCATTTGAGGAACGCTTCGAGCATCATCTCGCAGAGATGCTGGTGCCCGATGCATTGGGTGCATTTATTCTTGTGTTAGCCAACAGCATGCAGGATCACTCGCTGGCGCAGCAGCTTCGAGCGCACCTCGAACAAGCCTGGGCAGCGTTAATCGAGGCTGATTGCACTGGTCAATTAAATGGTCCGCCGGACGATCTTGCGGTCTTCCAAAAATTAGCAGCACGCGGTTTGGATGCCACAATGCTCTGGGAATTTCGTGAGCTGCCGCCCTGGCGCCTGGTATTTAATCCACTGCGCGCACTCCGCCCAGCGCGCGCATCGCGGGACCGCTTCGAAAGTCTTCAGCGGCCTTTCGATCCTGCGTCATTTCACTTCGATAAAGCATTCCTGCGGGCAGAGATACTGTCTGAAGAATATATTTTCGGCGTCAATCTTCGCTTGATGTACCACAAATTTCCCTTTGCGCCATTTCATCTGCTGATCGTCCCCGAAGCAAGCGCACATAAAAACCAGTATTTAGACCGAGACACCCATGCTTTATTTTGGCGGCTTACTGAACAGATCGGCGCCAGACTCGACGGTTGGGGCCTCGCGTACAATAGCCTCGGCGCTGGCGCATCAATCAACCACCTCCATGCGCACAGCTTTTTGCGCAGCACGCCTTTACCCGTAGAGCTGCCCCAATGGCAGCACAATGGCGGTGCATCGGCCTACCCGGTCGGGGTGATCTGCCCCAGCGATTGTGACACTGCCTGGCGGACAATCGAGCACCTGCAATCTGGCAACCAGCCATTTAATCTCCTGTTTCGTCCCGGACGCACTTATATTCTTCCCCGCAGGCCGCAGGGTACCGAAAACCTAGCCGCATGGCTTGCCAGCGCCGGCTGGTACGAACTATCCGGTGAATTCAACCTGTACGATCGCCAATTGTTTGATAGCCTGCAAGCTGATCAAATCACGCATAATCTTGCCACTTTTATGCCACCGTCACAGACAAGCTAAGCGCCATGTGATTTGGGGATTGGAAATCGATAGTTTCTAAGGAAGCTCTGATCAATTCGTAACACGGCATCTTGCGGCGGAAAATCGCCCACTTCTGCGTTGCGGATCTTCGCAATAGCCAGCAATTACCTGCGTTCCGTGCCTTGTACTGGACGATTTTTCACCACAATCTGCTCGCGCCAGAATGAATCAGAGCTTCCCTAACAGACTACTGGATTGTAAAAAAACTGGGATTGTAATTTGCTAAAACGCGAGACGATTGATCAAGCTTTGATCGTGAAATTCACAGGCCTGCAGGTCGACGACCCCCCGCGGCTGGATCGGCACATCCTGAATGAAAATAGCAATCGGCAGGACCACCCAATGGTTTCTGGGTGTTTGCAGGAATTCTCGCAGCCATGCACGCCGCTCACCTACGGCCTTGGTGGCCAATAACGCTTCTGCATTGAAAACCAACAGCGGCTGTTGATCTGCATGCGCCACAATAAAATCACTCAATTCCTCAAGCGAGGTGGTATGCGCCAGGCGTTGCTTCTCGCGCATAACTTCCTGACGAAAATCTTTGAACTGACAGCCTATGTGATGTGCGATTGCGCGCGCAATATCGGGGCGATATTCGGGCATGAGTGCAACGAGACCGCGCGGCGCGTCGCAGGCTGATATCATCTGATCGATTTGCTGTTGCCACGTGCTTGATGAGTGCATGCCTGTTAATCCAAAACTTGATAGAGATTTTTGCGATGGGGGACGCGCTCGCAAATATGACAGAGGTCCGACTGCCGCGTTTCGCGTCGAGGACGGTGCATTTCGATACCACAATGCCGGCAGCGAGAAACCTCCAAAAGGACCTCTGACCGATACTGGGGCGCCATCGCAGCGATCATCACTGCGTCGGCATCACAAACCGCCACGCATATTTCGCAGCCCGTACATTTTTCCACCTTTAAAGAATATTTGGCCTCGCCCTCCTGATGGACGAATTCGATCACCCCATGCGGGCAGGCTCTCAGGCACGCGTCGCATCCGGTACAACGCGTCTCATCCAGCTTAGGCACAAACGGCCAGCGCGCCTGCGGATTTGTCGTCGGGGGCAGTAACGCACCCACGGCGACAAATGTTGGATCAGCGACATCCAGCCCGCGCGCGCTCAGACCCTGTTTCATCGCCTCAGCCACCGCGTGACGGAAAAAATTACGCCGATTCAATGGTGGAACACCGGAGCCGGGGGAAATTTTTTCTTTGATCCCCAGCCAATGCGCGGCATCCGTTGCCTGGTGCCTAAGGGGTGGACAATCACGATCACGCAACAATTGATTGAGCTCAGCGACTGTCTGCTCGATACCTTGCCCATACTGCGCGCGCTCGCAGCCTGCACATTTTCCACTGAGCGTAAAAAGATACCGGCTTCCCTGCCGATAGAGTTTGAGGACATCATGAAGCCCCAGTCCGTGCAGACAGGGTATCACTGCCTCTTCCCCCGACGTCAGCCCCGCTTTTTCGCAGGCAGCTACAGTAATCCCTCGCTGTTGCCATTGCCCCACGCTCAGCTCGTATTCATGGGAGATGGCCTGCTCGGGACACACCGCAGCGCAAATACCGCAACCATCGCAGCGATCAGCAACAATGCCAAGCTGCTCATCATCAATTACCCACGCCTGCTGTGGGCACGCGACCACACAGCTACGGCAGTGACTGTTTTCTATGTGGCTATGGACACACTGTTCACCACTGACCTCAGGTAAGCGCAGTGTGTCCGTAGCTTCTCTGACGAGTTCGTCGAGCACTGGATGGGGCGCTGTTTATTGTGACAGCACCCAGGCAGCAAGCTGCTTGAGGTCATCATCATTGAGTGTAGGCTGAGGCGGCATGGGAATACCTCCCCATTTACCAGACCCCCCATTTTTAATCGATGTCATGATTGTCGCTTCTGCATCCGCCTGATCTTTATATTTCGCCGCAACCTCTGTATACGCAGGACCAATTTTTTTGGTCTTCACATCATGGCAGGCCAAGCACCCCTTGGCTTGTGCTAACTCGGTGCCATCTGCCCATACATTGCCTGCATAAACACAGACACCAAGCATGAGCACAGGGATAACAAATCTGGATTTCATTTCGCGTACTCCTCATTAATTAAAGTTAATGACTCAATACCAAGACCACGATTGTGACAAGGATGTTACTACCAGGAGGCTTCTGCCCCGGGGATGAATTTTACGGGAACTGCTTCTATCCGCTCGGGCTTCATTCGTGCGTCGATTTGTTCCTGCGTTGGCCGAGGTTGGTCAAGTACTGCGGCCAACAAATCACGAAAGGTTTCCGTGTAAAAGTCCGTTAGCAAAGCCAGACCCCCATAGAACGGCGTTTCACAGCGGGATGCCACCCGCGTTGCGAAACTATTCAGCCAGCGCAGTAAGTGCTCATCTAAAAACGTAGCAATCGTTTCCAGATGCTCCGGTGCGTTCTCGAGCGACAGCAGATAGGCGATAAACTGCAGCTGGGTCACCAAATGATCATCGGCACGTTCACGCCAGTTCTCTACCGCCAAGTCGAAACGCTGATACAGCTTGCGCACCTGAAACATGGGTTCCTGCCAAGCCAAGTGATCTTCGTCGATCCAAAAGGATTCCTGGGGGGATGCGCTACAATAGTTATTGAGGTAAATAGAAGCGTAATCTGCTGCAAGCTCCTGCAATAGCGTTTCCGGCAGATCACGCGGCCATCCCTGAATATCCTGCAGGAGCATTTCCTGTATTTCTGTCGCCCTATCTTGTTTGAGATGCAATCCAAGACTCATCGGGAACTGGAGCGCACGAATTTCCGCGGCGGTCCTGGCGTCCAGCTCCTTATTGTGCAGAGTCGCGAGCAGGGTAAAGTCGTGCGCGGCCGCTAAACACAATTCATCGATAAAGGGATGCGCGTCCAGCACCTCGGAAGACAGGCTGCTAGCAGTCATGATTTTTTCTCCTTGGCACTGCTTTCAACGACTCCTTTACTGCTAGGTACGAAAACAATCGAAGGCTTGGTCAAACTTGGATCCGTAAAATTCTTAACTTGCCTGACCACCTTGTCGTTCGGCCCAACCGCTTTGGTCTTATAGGTGCCCTCGCGGAGTTCATCGATGGGACCAATATCCAAAACGCGCATCATGCAGGCCATGACACAATAGGGTTTGCGCCCAGCTTCAATTTCATCCACACACATATTGCATTTTTTGACCACCTGCGCCTCAGGGTCGAACTGAGGGGCGCCGTAGGGACAAGTCGCTTCACAACGTCGGCAGCCGATGCACAGAGTTGAATCGATGTCTACGATGCCATCTTTTTTGCGCTTAAAAATCGCCCCGGTCGGACAGGCTGGCAAACATGCAGGTTCAGCACAATGATTGCAGGACATATTCACCTTATAGGCATACACATCCGGAAAGGTGCCGCCCTCGACGTAGGCGACACGCCGGAATCGAGGACCGGGGGGCAACCCATTTTTGTCCTTACAGGCCATCTCGCACGCGCGGCAGCCAATACAGTCAACATTATTGTGTACAAAACCAAGCTGCATTTCCGGCACCACAGGAGTATAGACCTCCTTTTTCCGCCGCTTAACAGCTGCTTTGATCTTCGCTTTATCGATCTCTTGAGCCATGCTGATACCTCCTATAGATCACGACGGAAAACATGGGAACGGGCCGTCGACAGGCTGTCCCATCCGGGTTTATGTTCAAGATTGGATTTCTTAATATCGACCAAGACCGTGTTATACGCAAAGGCTCCGGCCGGGCTTGGATTATCTAAAGTAAGCATGTCGGGATTACCTGCGCGATCGACGCCATTTTCATCAAGGTCCAACCACGCCCCCTCATGCAGGATAGCAACACCAGGCAACACACGTTCGGTCACATACACTGGGACTACGACGGTACCGCGATCATTGAATACCTCAACAATATCTCCCGTTTTCAGGCCCAAACGTTTGGCATCGGCTGCATTGACCGTCACCTCCTGTTCGTAGGTTTCTCTTAACCACGGAATATTGTTGAATATTGAATGGGTCCGCCAACGCGGATGCGGCGACACCAAATGGAAGGGGTGTTTTTTCGTCTTCGGACTGTTTAAAGACTCCCATGGTTCGATCCATTTTGGAATCGAGGGAACATGTGCGCCATATTTTGTGCGTTTCCAGTCCTCAATTCCCGCCAGCTCTGTACATAAAATCTCGATTTTGCCCGAGGGGGTACTGAACGGCTTGCCTTTTTCGATCTGATCGCGAAAAGCAACATGTGGCTCTTTAAGGACGAACTTATAAATGCCATGCTGTTTAAACTCTTCCCACGGCATGGTGACATGTTGATGATGCATGACCTTTGATTCCCACCACTCATTGAGGTAGGCCTCATCTACCGCATCGTTGTAGTGGAAGTAATCACGGTTTGCCTTGGGATTGTAGGCCCGACCAAACTGTTCTCCACCCAGTCGATAGGCCAACTCGGTAAATACCTGGAAATCCGTCTTCGACTCACCCATGGGTTCAATGACCTTAGGGCGATGGATATAGTAGTGGCCCTTGTACCAGGGCAAGGCAACATCGTGTCGCTCGAAATGGGTCGCGATTGGGAACAACACATCGGCGAAAGTGCCTGAGGGTGTAATGGTTGAATCCATGCAAACCACCAAATCGAGCTTTTTAATGGCCTGCACTTCTTTCTTAATATTTGTAAGCTGATTAAACCAATCAGAGCCTTGCCAAAAAATCCCGCGGATATTCGGTACGACGCCATCGAGTTCATCGTTGCGTGGCCATAAACCCGCTTCTTCGCGCGTTACATTGGGGTAATTGAGCACAATATGTGCCCACCGATCGGACTTAATCGATGCCCACCAGTTATTGGCGTATTCATCGTATGGATAGGCGACCGACTCCATGTGAAAACCTTTGCCCACACCTTCTGCACAGCCACCGAGCACGCCGATATTGCCGGTCATAGATTGCAACGCGGCCGCCATTCGGTTGTACTGTTCACCATAGGCGTTTCGCCCTGGTGCCCAGCAGGCCTTGAGGGCCGCAGGTTTTGTGGTCGCATACATCTTGGCGAGTTTGATAATATCCTCGGCTTTTACCCCGCAAATTTCAGAGGCCCATTGCGGCGTCTTCGGGGTACCATCGGTTTTACCCAGGATATAGTCCTTAAAATTCTCCTGACCATTGGGTGAATTCTTCGCCCAATCCGGCATGGTGCCTGCATCCATACCCTGAGTAAATTTGTCGATGAACGCCTGATCCTGCAGGTTATTGGTAAAAATGTAATGCGCCATCCCCGCCATCATGGCCGCATCGGTATTGGGACGGATCGGTATCCACCAGGCATCGTAGGCCGCAGCGGAATCTGTATATTGCGGATCCACCAATACGAACTTACAACCACGCTGCTTGGCAAGACGCATATAATAAAATGTGTTCCCGCCATGAAAAGTGTAGGCGGGGTTCCAACCCCACATAATGATGAGCTTGGAATGAGCAAACGCATCGTCTTCATTACCATCGTGAATCGTGCCGAAGGTCCAGTTGGAACTCGTCGTCGTTCCCTGATAGGACGGTACCGACCAGGAATTGGTACGGCATCCAAACATCCCCAAAAACCGGCCCAATAGCCCTTCAATCTGATCCGACTTATGCAATACACCATAAGACGCACCCGCATAACTTTGGTCCAGAAGCGCCTGCGGACCATATTGCTCCTTGATGGTAAGCATTTTTTTGGCAACATAGTCCAGCGCCTCATCCCAGGATGCCCGGCGAAACTTCCCTTCACCTCGCTCACCAACACGTATCATGGGGTACAATAAACGTTCAGCCGAATACAAACGCAGCCGATAGGAGCGCCCGCGCAGACAAGCTCTGACCTGAGGTTCTTCCTCTGTATCTTTGCCAAATGCGCCATTTTTCTGGTAGCGGCCATCATCGGATGACAGACGCACAATCACATCACCTTTTTTATGTGCCACCAAGGCATGACGCGATCCACAGTTATGGGCGCAACTGGTAACCACGGTTTCCAACTGGTCATCGGTTGGATAGGGCTCGTAAGCAAAGGCCTCTGCCTGTTTGGATTTCATCAACGATCCCGCCCCCAGGGCCGCAGATCCCAACGCGCTACTTTTTAGAAAAGTGCGGCGCGTCATATTCAATGAGTTTTTCAACACATCACTGATTTTATCGCTATTCATGGTTCAGACTCCGGGTCAGCTATTGCTTGGCTTGTTGGGCTGGCTTTTTCGGGTATTTCTTGGCGAGCCCCGCGGGTGGGTCTCCCCAACCAGGCCAGTGTTTGTCGGCATATGGAAATGGAATCCGATACCAGGCGCGTCCACCATGACAGCCATAGCACACATCGCTGTCTTTCTTACCCGCCGCTTCTATGGCTTTGGCTTTGAGAAAACTCACGCCCTTGTGGCGTTCTGTCTTAATGCCTGCATGACAGGTGAGACAGCTATCCCCAAACATGGCACTTTTTTCCAACCAGGGCCCCGGCACACCCATTTTTTTCGCATTGTATTGACCGTGACACAAAGCGCAGACATAGGGATCGACCATTTTTCTCATGGTCAGCCCTGCCTGAGTCGTCGCGGAGGTGCCCGACGTCTCATCTCGGGGATCATTCCCTTCGTGACAGGTTGTACATTTCAGATCCATGACACTTTTTGCATAATCAGTGACCAGATGGCGTCGATGGAATGTTTCTTGAGGCCCCGTATAGGTATCGAGGGTTTCGTACCAGGCTTTTGCCTCGGAAGCCTTTACGCCAGCAGGAGATTGCTCGAGTGGCTTTCTTTTGAGTATTTCTTGGTGACAGGCCAGGCATTGCGCATTCGTTGCCTGACTGATTGCCGGCTTAAAATGCAATTTATCCCACCGTGCACGGTGATAATCTTTGTCGCTTGACGACTGCCCCATAGCACTCTGGGAAAAGGCAACAATCAAACCTATCCCGAGTAACAGCCGAGTTAAGTTCGCTCTCATGAAAATCTCCTGCGTGAAAACTGAGGTGTTTTGAAAAAGTGCGGTATGGCGACGCCATACCGCAAATCAACAGCTCGCCTTTGATTACTTTTTGAAGGGATTCCACCAGGGCTTCTGTTCGCCACTCATCCCCGACATCCCGCTCATGCCCGACATGCCTTTCTGGCCGCTCATGCCACTCATGCCGGACATTCCGGACATACCTTTCTGACCGCTCATCCCTGACATTCCGGACATGCCGCTCATACCCGACATTCCTGACATGCCTTTCTGGCCGCTCATGCCACTCATCCCCGACATACCGGACATACCTTTCTGACCACTCATGCCGCTCATGCCTGACATTCCGCTCATACCCGACATGCCTTTCTGGCCGCTCATACCACTCATGCCGGACATGCCACTCATACCACGCTGGCCG
>JANTGD010000111.1 GCA_024763135.1 Thiotrichales bacterium
ATGAGGGAATGCATTCAATCAAAGCATTCAGGCTTAAAATCCCCTCACCCCAACCCTCTCCCTGGGGGAGAGGGGGCTACGAACTCCGAAACTTGAGCTGTTAAATAAGGATAGCCCAAGAAAAAGGCCGCATTGTGCGGCCTTTAAAACCAGGGGTGCTGGACAATATCAGCGGGAAGAGCCGACTTCCTTGTGCGCGTCCTCGACAACCTCCATGGCCAGATCCCGATACTGTTGCCGATAGCCATCGAGCTCGGAGCCGGGCTTGGGTGTGAAGTAATCGACCTGATCGACGCCATGTTCGTGCTCCAATGCAATAAATTTACGTTGCATCTCAAGCATTTCCTGAATCTTTTCTTTCTTGCTGCTCATCTCGTGTTCCTCGTGTTGGTACAGTCTGAAGTCGGTAGGGTTAACGGGTGCCCCCAAGGTTGCCATTTTGCCCGATGACAGGTTGGCTCGCTTTCTGTGAGCATGCTGGTGGCATTGCACAACACTGCACTGCAAAAACCATCCGCCTGATACTCACCCACAAATTTAGAACGTCTAGGCGGCTGTCCAAGAACAGATGGCCTACTATGGAAAACCATATTTTGGCCCATTTTTTCGCGCATCTTCGTTGCATATGAGTCACTAGTTGACTCAAATGAGCAAAAAAATACTCTCAGAATGACTTCCCGACTACGGTCTTATTCTTGGACAGACTCCTAGCGGTGATTCTAAACCATTTTGGCTGATCAGACCTCTTAGGTCCTGGCACCAAGCCTAAGTTTAAACGTGCGGTTTTAGTAACCGCCCTTGCGCCTGCTCTCGGGCAATCCGCCAATGCGTCCAGCCTGTTTGCTGGGGTCGCCGGGAAACAGATCATACAAGTCTTTTGGCTTGATCTTTTCTCCCCACTTGTCGCCCAGGGCTTTAACCATGGTGCGCGTATTGGGTTGATTACCCGCATTGTTAATGAATTCGTCTCGTAGGTAGTGAATGACGTCCCAATGCTTCTCAGTCAGTTCGATTTTTTCTTGTTCGGCAATGACTTTTGCAATGTCTTCGTTCCAGTCATTGATGTTTTCGAGAAACCCGGATGGTGTTGTCGCGACCTCTTTGCCATTTACAACCAGCGTCATTGATCCCTCCTATGCATAGATAATGTTTCAGTCACAGGCCCATCATTATCGCTTTACAGGCAGCAGCTTGACACTCCCCCGTTGGGATGAAGGGAGAATCTATACACCTCTCCCGAATGGGGTATTTTGGGTCTTGGGCAGGCCTTCACGTCAGGCATTCTGTGTTTTGTTAACCGCCTCTATGCCCTTGTGAGGAATAAAAATACCACAACCCAGATGCCGATGCGGACCCAGTCCCTGCTGTTGCAGACGCACCGAGTCTTCTACTTCCAAATCGGCGAGCATCAGCATGCGCGTTTGGATCGGCCCCTGCGCCGTTTGGATTGAAGCTTTTAACCCCGACATCATTTTTTTCGGCCGGATGCCCAATTCACCCAGTTGTGCATAGATTTCCTGTAGGTATGCGGGCTCGTCCTCTACCTGACTGGCTGCCATATAACGCGCGAAGACCGTGGTGAGTTTAGACAGTTTTTTGATGGCATGTTCGCCGACAATCAGTGGGCTGCCTCCGATGTCCAACGCATGACCGGTCAATGCCTGCGCATCTGCAATACGTTCCTTGGGGATCCGCAGCGTCATGCGGGTACGCCGCGACAGATGTAAGACATCATGCTCCGGGTCATTGGGGCGTATCCAGCCGTTACCCGATTCAGCGACATGGATCGAGTGAATGGCGGTACGCGGCTCGTCTTTAAGCCAGGGCAGGGCGGCATACAGTGCTTCCGCTAAGTACTCGGCATGGTCAAGGGGCAGCGTTTTGCAACGGACCTTGTAGTTGATATCGACGATATCGTCGGGGACTTCGTAGACCTGTGATTGATCGTTGTCTTCCTGCCAAAACATGGTTTTACCTTGCACTGGAAAATGCGGTTTCGAGTTCTGCTTCCCAATTGTCGGGCGTGTCCGGGAAGGGGGGTTTGACATCAATACCAAAGTGAATCTCTCCTTCCAGAGCACGCGCCTGAATGGCTTGCTTGAGCTCTTCGAAAGATGCGAGTTCATGTTCACGCATTAAAACTTCACTCACCCACAACATGGCGGACACTCCTGCGTAGCGAATTCATTACAATGGGGTGCCACCTTGCTACGCTGCCAGGCTCCTGTCAAATAGTGGTGAAACCAGTGCGTGCATGTGGTGGGCTGCTTACTCGGCAGTGATCCAATCATAATAGCGTGCGCGATAATAGAGTCGCTGTCGCTCCTTCGAATCATCGAAACCCTTGCGACAGTGCAGCGCATTATTGCTCAATACACCTTCTCCTGCTTTAAGGCGATGCCAGACAATGTCGCGGTTAGCATCGTGCAGTATCTCCCGTAGACAGGCGACGGCCTCCTGGGTCAGTGGATCTTCTAGCCATTTGATATTGCGCTGCCGCGCTGTATAACGCATATGCAGGCGTTGTGTTTTGGGATCCCGGGAAAACACCGGGCCAGCAGTCCAGCCGCGAATTTCAGTTCCACCCTCGGTATTGGGCGGAATGCTCATAACATGAGGATGGGCGAGTGCGCGTACATAGTCGGGGTGGGTATCCCTCAGCCGGATGTAGGCAAGCTCAGGGTCCATGAGGCCGTTTTCTCCCCCTGTGGCTGCGGGCGAGACGCAATGCAGGATAAATGCTCGGATATTCTGCGGCTCTTGATTGTAGTAGCCGTCTGTATGCCAGTTGATGGGGCGATTGGAGTAAGGAATGTAAGTTTTGCGCTGGCCACTGGCCACAACCCGTAACGAGGTGATGCTGTCTTCATCGGCGCAGAGATTGCTGTCGAGTCGGTTCAGGCCGAATTGTTGGCCGAACTGGAGCAACCAGCGTTTATCTGCCACCAGTGATTCGGGCAATGCATAGAGTGCAAAACCAAACCGGTTGACGGTGTCCAGTATGCTCTGGCGTGCGGCAGGTTGGATGCGCGCCGCGGTATCGAGTTGGATGGGTTCGACTACTTCGGGGCGTTGTTCAAGCCATTTGAGTTTTTGCTCTCGCCAAGCCAAATATTGGGATTGGCTGCCAAATAAGTCTTGATGATTAAAAGTTTCCATAGTGTTCTTCGCGAAGGCGGCCTTAGCTGTTGCGTTACTGCGTTCCACTTAGCGATTGGTTTGGTCCTGTACGCCAAGCTTAGGGAACGTACCAGTGAGGCGGGGTTTCGGTTTTACGGCGGCGTGGTTACTGTGAGCAGCGAATCCAGGCTGGCTAGGCGCCAGTCACTTGCCGGGCGAATGTGCCCCGACGCTATCTGAAAACCGTTTGACCCGCTATTCTACGACAAAACGAAATTGTGAGTATCGATATGAAGTTAATGAAATACTTGGGAGTTGCATTGCTTGTTTCACCTTTGGCGGCGCAGGCCGCGTTTATGGATGCAGAATGGGCTAAAAAGGCCTGCGATGCATGGAATCAAAGTGAAACGCTGACTACGGAGCTCGCAGGAGAGGACTGGATGGCCAACAATGGTGGCAGAGGCTACAAATTGGTACAGATGTATCGGACAGAATGTGGCGAAGCGACAAAAGTTCAACTGACCATCGAGGATCGGGATGGCAAAGCGATGTGTACCTACGGCGGTAAGCCGGATGGCAAGGCTTTTGACAAGAAAAAAGACTACCTCATGCACGCCAAAGATAAGCACTGGACGTGCATCGGCGCTGGTAAGTTTGGCTGCGGTGCAATGGGGGCAATGACAACCGGCAAGTTGAAGTTTACCGGCCCGAAAATGGAAGCCATGGGTGTGATGGAACCATTTGGCGCTTTCTTATTACTCACCGGTAAGGTTGCGGGAGATAAGGGTGCTTGTCCCTCAGAATAAGCGAACCTGATCGGCCCAACCATCAGAGGGCCGATCCTCCTTTTGATATTGAAGCGTCTTCGAGTTTGTAGGTGCGCAGCTCTTTTTCGACCTCTTGCATGCTTTGGTGACGCTTCTTGGGGTTGACCGAGAGCATTTTCATGACGATCTCAGAGAGACTGTCTGGAACCTGGGGGTTGGCTTCGATGAGCGGCTTGATATCGCCATGCACATGCCGGTAGAGCACCTGCACATTGTCGTCTCCTTTAAACGCGGTTTCCCCTGTCAGCATCTCGTAGAGTATGACGCCCAGGCTGTAGATGTCGGAGCGACCATCGAGCTTTTTGCGACCCGTTACCTGTTCCGGAGCCATATAGCGAGGCGTGCCAATCAAAATGCCGGTTTTGGTGAGCTGTGTCTCAGCGGCCGATTGGGTTCTGGCAATGCCAAAATCGACTACTTTCACAAGCCCTTCTTTATTGATTAATACGTTACCTGGCTTGAGGTCGCGATGCACAATACGTAGTTTGTGTGCGGCGCTGATACCGGCTGCAACAGACGCGGCGATCGCAAGGGCTTTTTTGAACGGCAGGGGTTTTTTAGGGGCCAGCATTGAGGACAGCGTGACCGAGGGAAAATACTCCATGGAAATCGCGTAGATATTCCCGATCCCAATAAAATCATAGATACGGATGACATTGCGGTGCTGAATGCGACGGGAATAACGAATCTCGCGAATGAAGCGTTTGATCATCGCCTCGTCGCTGGTCATCTTATCGTGCAGGATTTTCAGAATGATTCGTTCCTTGAGCATAATGTCTTTAACGAGGAGCACGGTGCTGAATGCGCCTTTGCCGACCCGGCGTACATACTCATAGCGATCTCCGAGCATATCTCCGGTACGCAGCGACCGAATATTGATCTTGGTATGTTCTTGCGCGCGCTGACGAATCATTTCCGTGGGCGTCTTCTTCTGCTCGTTCTGTTCCTCGCGTTTGCGTGCCAGACGCGTGTTGATGCGCCGTAACGCGGTTTTCGCCGCTTCACGCACGTCTTCACCCGCCGTCATGGCGCGCCGCTTGATGGCTTTGAAGACTTCCTCCGCCTGTGCGGCATTCACGAGTTCAGCCAACGTGTGCATGGTTTCGATCAGCGCGTTTTCCTCGCGGGTTCCCAGCATCGGGAGAATGTCCTTGACATGTGATTCATCGCCCAGGGTACGCATGGCCTTGATGGCGATGGGTGCTGCCTGCTCGTCGGTGCGCATTAACTTCAAGAGTGAGGGAATGGCCGCTTTATTGCCAATACTCGCGAGCGCATCAATGGCGCGTTCGCGTACCCACCAGTCGGAATCTCCCACTGCCGCAATCAAATGGTCGATGGATTCTTCATCTTTGGTGGCATTGAGGATCTCAATTGCTGCACGGCGGATATATTCGTCGTCACTTTTGATGAGCTTGACCACCGCTTCGATGACGCGCCGCCCTCCGATTTTAGCCAGCGCATCGGCGGCCCTGGCCCGGACCCACCAATCCTCATCTTTCAAGGCACTGAGCAGGTCCTGAACGGAATCTGGGTACTCCATGCCATTGAGTACTTCAACAGCGGCACGGCGGATGTATTCGGACTCTTCTTTCAGCAGTGGCACGAGGTGTTTGATCGTCTCTCCGTCGTTACGTTTGATCAGAGCCTCGATCGCCGCATTCTGTACTTTGTAATCACGGTCTTTGAGCAGCTTGCAAAGAATGGAGGGATTCAGCTTGACGTTTGCCTGAGTCAACGCGGTGAGGGCCACATAGCGTACCTCTTTGCTGGGGTCTGCGAGTCGGCCAAGTAAAGCATTGCGTGCGGCGATGGATTTGTAGCGTGTCAGCAGGCGGACTGTGCCCAGCCGGGTGTTGACATCCTGGGCGGTGGCCCGGTTGATCAATTCCGGGATGAGGCTATCATCCGCGATGGGTTGAATGATACGAAACAGGGCGACGCGTTCGCTCGGCGCCAGTGAGTAGGCCTTACGCAACAGGTCGGCAGCATGAAGCGCTTCTTTGCGTGCATCCAATATCTTCAATAAAAGAGACTTGGCAATATCTTCGTCGTCGAATAGCGGCACGAGGCGATTTGCATCGTAGGTGCGTGAAGCCGAGAGCACGCGCACGATGGTGTTCGCGACGCGGGGATGCGCCACGGAAGACAGCCCGGGAAAATATTCAGCAAGGGTTGTGTCATCCAGGAGGTAGAGCAGGATTTCCCGGATGCGCTGAGATTCAACTTCTGAGGCGGTCTCCAGGCGTGTCAACAGCGCGCGGACAGCCGCATGGGAGAGTCCACGAAGATTCTGCAGATACTGGCGGCCTTGTGGCCCCATGAGATCCGGCGTCACAAGACAGCGCGAAATATTGCGCTTGGCTCGAAAATTATTGAACACGCTGGTCCCGACTCCCCGGTTTGCGAATTCGTGCTAACTCGATATTAAGCATGCGTAGTCCATCGCTTGGTTTTATGTTCGCCCTGTGTCACGACTCAGCTCACCCCTGAAAAGCGCCAGCTTTACGTTAAAAATTGGTCATTGACACTAGTAAACTCAAATTTTTCGCCTTGATCTGACGTATTTGATGCGCAATCTGAGCGGTTACCGCCCTGTTTTATTGACGTCGGACACTGGTGCTGTGCGTGCCAAAGCATTGAGCTTGATGGTGTAGCGTTATAAATTCAAATCGTAAAGTGTACGCCAGTTTACCCTGGGTGGCTGTTGCGTGTTTCAAACTCTATCATGTAAGTTGCTGAAAATACCCCATCTCATCGGAGAATACGGCGCCTCAAGAACCTTTTTGCCGGTGCTGAAGTTTATCGATGGTACGGCTGGTGGAATGCCCCGGCAGATACGTCGCGAGCACGACACGTCCCCCCTGCGCAACCACACAGTCTGCGCCGGCTATTTCATGCGGCGCATAGTCTCCGCCCTTGATCAGCACATCGGGCTGTAAGCGGCAAATCACGCGTTCCGGCGTGTCTTCACTGAAAGGGACAACCCAATCGACGCTGGCAAGCCCCGCCAGCACAGCCATTCTGTCGCTCAGTGTATTGACGGGTCGTTTCGGGCCTTTCAGGCGCCGGACCGATTTATCGTCATTGACCGCGACGACGAGCCGGTCCCCCCATTCGCGTGCCTGCTCGAGATAGGCGACGTGACCGGGATGCAGGAGATCGAAGCACCCATTGGTCATGACAATGCGTTCTCCCTGGGCCTTGGCCTGTGCTATCAGCACGGCCAGGTCATCTTCATCGACAACTCCCTGCATGGCCGGTGGTTCATGCTGTTGCATCGTCTGCAACAGCTCGGTTGCGGTTACGGTGGCTGTTCCCAGTTTGCTGACCGCGATGCCTGCCGCATGGTTGGCGATGCGCGCGGCTTTTTCCAAGGCGAGGCCGCTGGCTACTGCGGTTGCAAGAGAGGCAATGACTGTATCACCAGCGCCAGTGACGTCGTAAACCTCCTGGGCATGCGCGGGCAGATGGAGCGCCGGGTGGGCCTGGCTAACCAGAGTCATACCACGTTCACTGCGGGTGATGAGAATGGCATCCAATGCAAGCTCGCGGCACAGATTCATGCCACGTTCCGCGAACGTTTGATCGTCGTCACAGGGGCCCACAATGGCTTCGAATTCAGCGCGATTGGGTGTCAGTAGCGTGGCTTGCCGGTAGCGGGAAAAATCGCGACCTTTGGGATCGACGACAATCGGGGTTTCCTGCAGACGCGCGATTTCGATTAAGCGTTGCGGGTCCTGCAATGTCCCTTTCGCGTAATCTGAAAGAATCACGACGTCCGCGTCCGCCAATCGCGCCTGATAATCATCGACCAGGCGTTGCGCGGACAGCTCAGGAAACGTGGCCTCGAAATCGAGTCGAATCAATTGTTGATGATGGCTGACGATTCTGAGCTTGGTGATGGTGGTCGCTTGAGGTTCGCGCATAAAGACGCAGTGGAGTCCCGGCTGTGCGGTCAAGCAGCGCTGCAAGGCGTCCGCCGCCTCGTCTGTGCCCGTGATGCCGAGTAGCTCGCAGTGTGCACCGAGCGCTGCAACATTGCGTGCCACGTTACCTGCGCCACCTGGACGATCCTCCCGCTCAGCGACCCGCACAACAGGCACTGGTGCTTCGGGGGAAATTCGGGCGGCGGGACCTTGCCAATAACGGTCGAGCATCACATCACCGACGACGAGGAGTCGGGCGGCGGAAAAATCCAGCGGGCGCATCAGGCCTCTTTCAAAACGTACCGGGTGCCGCAATAGGGGCAGGTATATTGATGGTCAGGGGCTTCCTCGATCGGCAGATAGACTCGCGGATGCATTGACCAAGCCGCCGCTGTATCGCGCGGGCAGAACAGTGGAAGATCCTCCCGGGTGATGGCCACCGTTTGGGGGGGCAGTTGGGAGGTAGGTGTCGCTGGGGTGGTGCGCGTTTGTGGCATGGGTTGGGCTCTCAATTTGTACAACGATTATACGGTGGTGAGCCAATCGAGATAGCGATCGACGCGGCCATGGACGGTTTCAAAATACAGTGCTTGCAGTTGAGCAGTGAGTGGACCGCGGCGGCCATTGCCAATGGTCCGATTGTCGACTTCCCTGATCGGCGTCACTTCGGCAGCCGTGCCGGTGAAAAAGGCTTCATCAGCAATATAGACTTCGTCTCGGGTGATGCGCTTTTCTTTGAGTGGCAAGTTGAGATCAGCCGCGAGTTGAACCACGGTGTGGCGCGTAATGCCATCCAGTGCCGAGGTCAACTCAGGTGTGTAGATGACGCCGTCGCGAACGATGAAGAGATTTTCGCCGCTGCCCTCAGCCACGAAGCCTTCGACATCCAGCAGCAGTGCTTCGTCGTAGCCGTTTTGTAGTGCTTCCTGCAGTGCCAGCATCGAGTTGATGTAGTGACCATTGGCTTTGGCCTTACACATGCTGATATTGACGTGATGTCGCGTGAAGGACGATGTTTTGATGCGAATGCCTTTCTCCATGTTTTCCGCACCCAGATACGCACCCCATTCCCAAGCCGCGACGATACAATGTACCTTGAGGTTATCGGCACGCAGCCCCATCCCCTCTGAGCCGTAGAAACACATAGGGCGAATATAGGCCGAGGCCAGGTTGTTTTCCCGGACTGCAGCGAGCTGGGCAGCATTGAGCTCGTCTTCTGAATACGGGACAGGCATGCTCATAATTTTTGCGGAATTGAACAAGCGGCGCGTGTGATCGGCGAGCCGAAAGATGCTTGTGCCCTGGTCAGCTTGATAAGCGCGTACACCTTCAAAGACACCCATTCCGTAGTGCAACGTGTGGGTGAGTACATGCACTGTGGCTTCACGCCAAGGTACCATTTTACCGTCAAACCAAATTACACCATCGCGATCTGCCATGGACATAGATACATACTCCATCTGTTTGAGACTCTCGCAAAAATATTGCGTAGTCCGATTGCTTTGTTGCGCGCGCTGCTGGCTCCTACGCCTATCTATTTGATAAGGTTTTGGTTGCCGTGCTGCGTGCGCCTTGCACGCGGGTTTCTCGCGATGTTTCGCGACACCTACTGTGATACGGGGCGTCTGTCTGAGAGTAGGATCGCTGCTGCGTCAGTGCTGGGCATGGTGGAAATCCCCGCCGATGCTCGTTCAACCTAAAAACCTCAGTTGGATCACAAAAGTCCACGCAAGCTCTTGGTGCACTAGTACACCGACAAGTCCAAACTGTCTATATCAGCGCAAACCCACGCGTTCAGAACAAGGCATTGTTGCGAAGCCATGGTTGTTCCATGTCGAG
>JANTGD010000112.1 GCA_024763135.1 Thiotrichales bacterium
GGCCGAAACGATTTTCGATGCCCTGCAGTTCGATGAGCGGGGTAGGTGAATTCATAGATCCAAGCGATTGAAAACCACTGAAAACACGGCGTCGACCACAATGACCAGGAAAATACTCTGCACCACACTGCGCGTCGTTGCGTAACCGACACTGCTGGCGCCACCGCTGACTCGAAAGCCCTGGTGACAGCCAATGGAGGTGATAATTAGTGCAAATACGGGTGCCTTAATCAAGCCCACCCAAAACGAACTAGGCATGTAAAAGGTTTGCGGTAGACGTTCGATATAGTTCTGTAAGCCTACGCCGAACATGACATCGGAAACGAGAATTCCCCCCGCCAATCCGGCAAAATCTGCAAAGGTGATTAATAGGGGCAGCACCACAAGCATGGCCAGGAGTTTGGGCAGCACGAGAATTTCGATGGGGTCGATGGCGAGGCTGCGCAGCGCGTCGACTTCTTCGGTAATGCGCATGGCGCCGATTTGCGCGGTATAGGCAGACCCGGTTCGGCCCGCAACAATGATTGCTGTCACCAGGGGAGCGATTTCCCGCAGGATTGTGAGTCCCACCAGATCAACGATAAAAATGTTTGCCCCATACTCATCCAAGGGGCCACCGCCCTGGTAAGCGATGACGATACCCATAAGAAACGATAACAGACCAACGATAAACAGCGCATTGACGCCGGCCAGCTGTGTCTCTGCAAGAATCGCGCGCAAACGGATCGAACGTGGCCGCGCCAACCAGCGCAGAAACTGACCAGTAGTGTTACCCACAAAAGCAAGATAGGCCAAAAGATCTGCCCCGGTTTCCTGCGTTGCGCGACCGATCTGCGCGACGAGACCGAGACGGGGGGGTGGGTTTGGCAGAAGAAACTCGTGTTCTGCCACGAGTGCGAGCAGATGTTCCTGGTTCGCAGCAAAACCGATCAGGGTCACCGGGGTTTTGGCGGACTGTTGCAAGCGCTGTCGAAGGTCGAGAATTGTACGTGCGCCCGCAGCGTCCAGAGCGGTAAGGCCACTGCCATCGATCTTACATAGATCGTCAGGGAAGGGCTGTGCCAGAGCTGCAAATGTGTCGGTGTGCAAACCCAGCGCCGTCCATTCACCCATCAAGAGAATGCGTTGATACGCTATCGTAAATTGCTGCTGTGGGGATTGCTGTTGCCTCGCCATGGTGACTATCTTGCCAGAGACGGGCGAATGCGTCTGCACCCAAGGGGGTATGCGGTGGGCAGGTCTCAAGGCGGAACCCCAACAGCTGTTGGGAAGCTGTTGGGGAATGCCAAGGGGTGTGTAGTGGGTGTGGTGACTAAATCGTTATTTCAACGCTATTCCAGTGCGGTGATAACGACTTCAACACGCCGATTTTGACGACGACCTTCAGCGGTTGCATTGTCAGCAATTGGATTTTCCACACCGAGGCCTTCGGTCTTGATTCTCTCAGCCTCGACGCCGGCGTCTACCAGGGTTTGTTTGACGGCTTTAGCGCGGGCGGCCGAGAGGGATTTATTGAATTCCGGTGCACCCCGGTTATCCGTATAGCCCTGCAAAAGAATCTTAACACCTGGATAGGCTTTGAGTGTTGCCGCCAAGTCGGCAAGGATCTTCGCGGAATCCTCAGTCAGCTGATTGGATGCCGTTTCAAAGTTTAAACCGCGCAGCACAAAAGCCTTAGGCAGTGCGGCCGTGTCCCCCTTTTGGATAAAGCCAGCGATCTCGTCTACAGGGCTGCCGGCACTGACTTTGAGTGCGGTGCCACCGGGCAGTTGGATTTCTTTCTCCGTGCCAGCGGTTTCACTACCAACATTCATTTCCTTGGCAGCGGCCGTTTCAGCAGCGGTTTCTATAGCGGTTTGTTCGGCCGTTGCTGCGTTGCCGGCACTACCCGCCTCGGCTTCAGTACCTGGGGCGGACTCAGAAGCCGGTGCTTCCTGGGTGCCAGCGGTTGCGTCAGTGCTGGCTTGGGGGAGCGGGCTCTCCGTATCACTCGGTGCAGCGCTACTTTGCCCTGTTTCAGCGGCTGCCTCGCCCGTGTCGGTTTCTGAGGTTGATGCCGCGCTGGCGCTAGCTTTTGGGGTTGGCGCCGTTGTCTCAGCAGCGACCTCAGTGGACGTATTTTCATCAGTGGTGACGGTCGCGGATTCTACAGGCGTGCTCGCTTGCTCGTTACCGCTGTAAGGGCTGCAGGTAGAGAGCAGCCAGGCGGCCAGAAGTAGCAGCGCAATCAGTGGTAGCAACAGCCATTTCACAGGAGTAAACGGCTCAGTAGTACTAGCAGGAGTGTTGGTTGGGGAGTTTTCAGTATTCACGGGTATATGATGCACCTCCGGGCTGGGTTTTGGGGTTTCGGTTGAGATGGGGTTGGGTTTGTGGATTGCCTGGGGATGTTCCTGGCGATGTTTTTTGATGGCGGCGGCGTAACGACTCAGTCGCTCGTGTTCTTGGGTTTGTTGCCGGCTCAGGGTTTCCGAACCACTGGGGAGTTCGGACGTCTCCTCGGTGATATCGTCGAACGCATTCTCATTGCCTGATGATGGCAGGACATCGATGTCAGAAAATTCGTGTTGTTGGTTCAGCAATGTTTGCAGCGCCGGTACATCGAGCGTTTCCTGATCCATCAAGCGGTCAAATTCTGCGGCGATGAGGGGCGAAGCAAGGTTGAGAATCGCGCTAACCTCCTCGTCGGCAAGACCGGCTGCTGCGGCAATTTCTGCGACAATGGGTTCTTCGCGCTTGCCGAGAAAGCTGCGTGCAATGTGGCTGCCGCGGTCGAGAAATTCTCCTGCCTGTGCTTCATCGGCCAAAATAGCGTCAATGGCCTCGAGCTCAGTGACATCAGCCGCCTGCCCCTGAAATACGGCAACCAATGTTTCGCAGCCTGCTCCGGATTGCCCTTGAGCCACGATGCACCCCAGCATACTGGGGATGACCCGATCAGTGACTTGTTCTGCTGCTTCCCCCGACAGTCCGGTCATGCCACGCACATGGTGCGTGAGTTGCGAGCCTAACCGTTGCTTGAGGTACGCAAAAAGATTCATATTGCCCGGTCTCCTGTATTGTTTTCCGGGGCGCATTGTCCTGCGTGTGCCCTGGTAATTGCAACTCCAGGCCACAATTATAGCGATATTCGATTTGTGTGCTGCTAACGATTGTTACTATTAACCCGGCACCATACTATGCCGTATTCAGAGCCCCCAGCTCTTCCGGGGCAAGGTGCAGTTCGCTGGTCATGGTCTAATTCTTGTCAAGTAACTCAGCGAGTTGTCCAAACATGAAGTCACTGCTCAGATTGCCCCTGAAATACGTCAGATCAAGGCGAACCGATGTGCGTTTACAAGTCAACGACCATTTTTTTCACGCAGGGTTGGCGTATTTCAGGGGGGTGCTGAAAGGTGCCATAGCGGGCCGTGATATCCGGGGCGTTCTCTTGCAGTGGTCTCTGTTCTCGGACAGCTTCTCAGGACTCACAAAGGATGAATCACCCGTATACTGTGGCGAGCCGAACAGCCTCCTGAGTGGGCCAGTAACTTTTTGAATTATTTTGACTATGAACCCAGCAGCTTCGGTATTTTCTTTTATTCACGCAGCCGATATTCATCTCGACAGTCCCCTACGCGGGTTAGAGCGTTACGAAGGGGCGCCGGTCGAAGCATTGCGCAGCGCGACCCGTGCAGCATTCAGCAATTTGATTGAACTCGCGATTGAACGCTCCGTAGATTTTGTTTTGCTTGCCGGTGATTTATACGATGGCGACTGGAAAGACTACAGTACCGGTTTGTTTCTGGTACGTAGTTTGGCGCGACTCGGTGAACATGGGATCGCGGTGGTGATTGTCGCCGGGAATCACGATGCGCAGAGTCAGATTACGCGACATTTGCAGATGCCGGCCAATGTCCATGTCCTGGCAAGCAGCCAACCTCAGAGTATCGAATTGGTGGAATGTGGGGTGCTCGTGCATGGCCAGAGTTTTGCCACACGAGAAGTGCAGGAGGATTTGACCCAAGCCTATCCGCTGGGACGCCAAGGCTGGTTCAATATTGGGTTGCTGCATACCAGTCTGGACGGTAAGCCCGGACATGCACCTTATGCACCCTGTAAATTGGATAACCTGCGCAACAAAGGCTATCAATATTGGGCATTGGGCCATGTGCACCAGCGGGAATATGTGAGTGAAGATCCCTGGGTTGTTTTTCCCGGTAATCTACAGGGACGACATATTCGCGAGATCGGCCCCAAGGGTTGTGTTTTGGTATCGGTAGAGCAGGGAGAGGTGCGGCATGTCAATTTCCAGCCTGTCGATGTCATGCGTTGGGAATTACTGACGATCGATATTAGCGACTGCAGCAACGCGGAAACGCTACTTAACCGAATTCAGCAAAATTTCAAAGCATTGATTGAGAACGCTGATGGCCGCTGGTTGGCAGTGCGGTTGCGCCTGTTGGGACGCACTCCGTTGCATACCCGCTTACAGGCAGAGACAGTGCACTGGCTCGAAGAATTTCGCGCCTTGGCCAATGCTGCGGGGGAAGAGGCCATCTGGCTGGAAAAAGTATTATTCGATACACAGCCGGTGCTCAGCGATGAGGAACTGGCGCAACGAGCCGACGCTTTGGGAGAATTGTTACAGGTGGTGGAAGCTTTGGAACAGGACGCAGCGCAATTACACAACTACGCACATGATTTCAGCACGTTGCAACGTAAACTTCCCGCGGAATTCTGGATTGAGGAGAGCGAAGCGCTAGGGGTCGAAGCTGGGCAACAGGAAAGCTTTGCGCTGGCGCAAATACTCCCGGAAGTCAAAGCCATGCTGCAACAGCGATTGATACAAGCGCAAGACGAGGATTAGCGTGCGCCCGGGCGTACACGGAAGGAAATAACAGAAGGAGCAAAACATACGCATGTTGAGTGCTTACCTAGCGCCATTACGCCGAAGTTGTGAGACTCTCCAACCAGTGTCAGTCGAATGAAAATCGAATCACTACAGCTGATCGCGTTTGGACCCTTTACCGATCAATCGATCGAGTTTGCGCCGGGTCCGGCGGGGTTGTCGATTGTCTATGGTCCGAATGAAGCGGGTAAGAGTTCTGCACTGCGCGGCTTGAAAAGCCTCTTGTTTGGCATTGAAAGCCGCAGCCCCGACGATTTTATTCATGCCTACGCGAAAATGCGTATCGCGGGGAAAATATCCAATCGCGCGGGTGAGGAGTTGGCGTTAAAACGTCGCAAAGGGCGGAAGAACACGCTGCAAACGCTGGAGGGTGAAGCGCTCGATGAGCAGGTCTTACAGCGCTTTCTTCCTCCGATGACAGCCTCTCTGTTCGAGGTACTGTTTGGTATCGATCATCATGATTTGGTGGCAGGGGGGGAAGAAATCCTGCAGCAAAAAGGCGAATTGGGGCAGGTATTGTTCTCGGCGTCGCTGGGCAGTCACCATCTGCGCGGATTGTTGCTAGCGCTGGACGAAGAGGCCGAGACCCTGTTTAAGCCAAAAGGCTCGACTCAACGTATAAATAAACGCATCAAACAGTTTCAGCAGCTCAAATCAGAGGTCAAAGCTGCGACGGTACGCACCACGGATTGGCAGCAAAAGAAAGCAGAGCTGCTCGAGACCAGCACGAAACTCGAGGCATTGGAAGCCGAATATTCCCAATTGCGCGTGGAGTTATCCCGGCTGGAGCGCATCAAACGCATTCGTCCGCATATTGAGACGCTGACCAACTATCAAAAAGAGCTTGCCGGGTATGCAAACAGCAAAGAACTTCCACCCCAGTTTGCTACCCAATGGGAGAGGGCGCAGCAAAGCCTGAGGGAGGCTGGCATCAAAGCTGAGGAAGCGCGTCAGACTATGACGCGGTACCGCCAACAATTGGCGGAACTCCCAGAGCAATTGCCGTTGTTGGAACAGGCGGATTTAATTACAGATTTATTGCAGCGCAGCAATGAGTTTCGGCAGAGCAACCAGCAAATTCCCGAGTTGCAGGCCGAAAGTGACCTCCTTGCGCGTCGGGCGCAAGAGCCATTGCCATTCGGCTTACCGGCGAAACCGTCGGTATTACGCGAAGTGCTCTCGAAACGCCAGAAACTGGTCAAAATGAGTCGGGAATGGGCAGAGTTATCGACACGAGAACAAGCGCTTAAGGATCAACTGACGACGCTGCAAGCGAGCCTTCGGAAAATCCAAACCGAGCGCAAGTCATTATCAGAGATACCAGCAACCACGACGCTGAAATCACTGCTTGAAACCGTGCGGAGCTACAGAACGCTCGACCAGGATATTGCAGCCGTCGAACAAGAGGTCACGGTTGAACTACGCGCCTGTGAGCACACATTGCAAAGCCAGGCACAATGGTCTGGACAGTTGGTTGAGTTGTTGACATTGCGAATTCCCGACACGGCGGCGCTGGACGGATTTGAGCAAAAATTTTCCAAGCTGGAGCAACAAATCGACCAGCTGGAGCAACAGCAGCAGGAATGCCTGCAACGCAAGCGTGAGAATGGACAACGCCTAAGCGAATTGCAACATACTCGCGACATTCCCACGGAATCCCTGTTGATGGACCATCGGGCGCAAAGAGATGCGCTATGGTCAGAAATTAAAACATCGGGCTTACCCGCGCCGATTTTGCAAAACTCCCCGTCGCACTCTCTTACCGAAACTTTTGAAGCGGAACTGATTGCGGCCGATGAGATTGCAGATCGATTGCGACTCGAAGCTGATCGCGTGGAAACTTTCAAACGCCTTCAGGCGGATCAGCGCAATTTAGAGCAGCAATACGAACTGAATACGCAGCAAGCAAACGATTTTGCGGTACAGCGGCAAAGGTTAACTGCCAAATGGGAGTCACTGTGGCAAGCCTCGCAGATTACAGCGCTCTCGCCGCGCGAAATGCGTAGCTGGCGGGAAAATATCGAGCGCCTGCGAGAGCGCTACCTGCAAGTGGATAAACAGCAGCAATTTCTCAATGGATTACGTACCAAACGTCGGACGCTGATGGCGGAACTCTCTGAAGCTTTGGTCGAGCTGGGAGAGACGCCCATCGCCACGCAGTTGTTGGATCCTTTAATCAATTTTGCTACCGAAGTACTTACGCGTCTGGATAATGTGCAGCAACAGCAGGCGCAGACCGCGCGCGAAGCCCAGAGGTTGGAACTGGAGATCGTCACGGTCAAGGACAAAAGCGCCCGGCTTGATACTCAAATTCAAAACTGGCAACAACATTGGGATGACATTGCCAAGACGCTGGGGGTTAGCGATCAGCAGGATCCTGAAGAGATACTCGAAGGGCTGACGCTCATTGACAAAGCGTTACAGAGCGCGGAGCGGAGTCAGTCCTGCGCGCAGGAATTACGGCTGCACCAGCAACGACGCGAACAGTATCTGGCAGATCTGCAGCAGGTTTTCACGACAACGGGTGTCTTCCTGGACGAGTTACCACCCGAGCAAGCTGTGAAGCGATTGGCTGAGCGCCTGAGTGACGAACGCAGCTGGTTTACACAGCGCGAAACCCTGCGTAAGCAAACCCAAACTGAGCAAGAAAAATTGCACGCTGCTGAAAAGCAAGCTGCACAGGCGCAAAAATTACTTGAAGCGATGCGTGAGGAGGCGGGTTGCGCAGCGGTAGATGAGCTGCAGGCAGCCATAGAACGTTCCGAAAACTTTCAGCGTATTAAAACCGAAATTCATAAATTAGAACGCGATATCATTGCCTCAGGCGAGGCACCGCTTGAGACACTGCAGCAAGAACTGAAGCGCTATTTGCCGGATGAACTCGAACTCAGACTCATCGAGGCAGAGCGCCGAAGTGAAGCCTTGCAGGCTGAGCAGTCAGCGTTGGCACAAAAAAAAGGTCGCTTGAGTCAGGAACTCGAACAACTGGATCATGGCGAGCAGGCGGCCCAACTGGCCGCCGCTGCGGCATCCGAGATGGCGGCGCTGCGCAACGAGACGCGCCAATTTCTGCGCACCAAGCTCGCAGCGCGCATTCTGCGCGACGTGATCGAGCGGTATCGCATGCAGCATCAAGGGCCTTTGCTACAGCGCGCCAGCGAAATCTTCAAGCAGTTAACCCTGGGGTCATTCAAAGCACTTGAGACCGATTACGATCACCACGATCAAGCGGTATTAATGGGTGTTCGCACTGAGGGTGCGAGCGTACCGGTGACTGGCATGAGTACCGGTACGCGTGACCAGCTCTACCTGGCGCTGCGCATAGCAGCACTGGAACACTACGTCGATCGGCAGGAACCCATGCCGTTTATCGTCGATGATGTGCTCGTGGAGTTCGATGATCGGCGTACCCATGCTGCCTTGGAGGTGTTGCAAGGGCTTGCTGAGAAAACCCAGGTGATAGTTTTTACACACCATGCCCGCGTGAAACAGCAGGCCGAGTCTTTGCAAGCTCCGCCATCGGTGCACCTCATCGAACTGGGTGGGGAATGAGCATAGGCTGATCGGAAGGATTAGCTTGCTTCGTGTTCGCGCTCAATTTTTTGGATACGAATATGCCCTGGAGGATGGCTGATTTTGATCGGTCCATTGCAATGAGGACAACTAATATTGGTCTGCAGTTTCGAGGCGTGCTTGATTTCTTCGAAAATCAGGCGCGCATCGGCCCGGCTGGTGCCGATCTCCCGACGCAACTGTTCGAGTTGCCGCAATTCATTGAAATTCAACCGACCATCGTTCATGGCCTTGAGAATCTCGGTTTTAAATAAATCTCTGCGCCGGTCGAGTTCTTTTGTCAGCCCCGATGCCAGAATGCCTGCCGGCAGGGCGGCCACCGCAACGCCAGTAATGGTAATGACCCCGCTAAAAAGTTTGCCATAATTGGTAATGGGTACGACATCGCCATAACCAATGGTGGTAAGCGTAACGGTCGCCCACCACAAGGCGCGGGGTATGCTGCCAAAGGCCTCTGGCTGTTGTTCCCCTTCAACCAAATAGATACCCGTGGAAGCCAGGACAATGAGAATACATATAATGAACAGTGCCGAGAGCAGCACTTCTGCTTGGTTTTTGAGTACCGCCAGCAACAAGTCCATGGAATGGGAGTAGCGTGTCAGTTTCAGTACCCGGACCAAGCGCAAACTGCGCAACACGAGTAAATTGTCAACGCCCACGAAATAGCCCATATAAAATGGCAGTATCGAAAGAAGATCGACCATGGCCATGGGTGTGAGTGCGTAGCGCAGACGACCGCGGATGGGCTCACGGTAGCGCTGGCCTTCATGTTCGACACAGACCCACAAACGGACGATATATTCCAAGGTGAAAACCGCAACCGAAAAACGCTCGAAATTTATAAAAAACATCTGATGATGCTGAAACAGGTCGGTTTCCGATTCGAGCGCGACCGCGACCACATTGAGCGTGATCAATAACAACAGTGAATAATTGATCAGCCTGACCCACACATGTCCTTTATGTTCTTCCAGTAGTAGGTAGAGAGTTTCCCTTAAATGTTTTCGCATGCGCTTGATTCAGTCGATAAGTATTGGTAACTACAGAGCCCACTCGTTGTTTAGCAAGGTTGTTGAACCTAAAAACCTCAGTTGGATCACAAAAGTCCACGCAAGCTCTTGGTGCACCTGGCAAATCAGAAAACCCTCTCATCACCAATAAGGTGACCA
>JANTGD010000113.1 GCA_024763135.1 Thiotrichales bacterium
CACCATAGGACCACTATGATTCATAAAAACAAAACCACATCTAACCCCTTGATGACTCACTGATACAGACAGTTTGGGCTTGGCGGTGTACTAGGACGCTTCCTGGCCCGCCGCCCGGCCACAGTTTGTAAATCAGCCATACAGTTTGCTGTAGGGCTGGGACCACGGCCGTCTTGGGTAGGTGTTCTTAAGCGGCCGTGCGCGCGGCTTTCTTCCGGTCGTGCTCCTTGAGATGTTTTTTCCGAATGCGCAGGTGGTGAGGGGTGACCTCGACGAGTTCATCATCGTCGATGAACTCTAAGGCTTGCTCCAGGGTCAGCTTGATCGGCGGTGTTAGAGTGAGTGCTTCATCCGATCCGGCCGCGCGTATATTCGTGAGTTGCTTGGCCTTGAGGGGATTGACTGTCAGGTCGTTGTCTCGTGAATGGATGCCGATCACCTGCCCTTCATAAACTTCTTCACCATGTCCAATAAACAGGCGGCCCCGCTCCTGGAGGTTGTAGAGCGCATAGGCCAGGGCTTTTCCCTGACCGTTGGAAATCAGCACACCATTGGTACGTTGGCCAATTTTATCGGGCTTATAGGGGCCATAGTGGTCGAATACATGGAACATTAATCCGGTTCCCGATGTCGCAGTCATGAACTCTGTTTGAAAGCCGATCAAACCGCGGGCAGGGATGACGTAGTCCAACCTGACGCGATTTTTACCGTCCGGCGCCATATCTTTGAGTTCACCGCGTCGTTCTCCCAGTTTTTCCATGATGGTGCCCTGATGTTGCTCTTCGATATCAACGGTCAGGTGTTCATAGGGTTCTTCACGGGCCTCGCCTTCACCGCGCACCACGACTTCCGGACGTGAAACGGCGAGTTCGAAACCTTCCCGACGCATGTTTTCGATTAAGATCCCCAAATGTAGTTCGCCACGCCCGGAGACTTTGAACTTGTCGCGATCTTCGAGCTGTTCGACGCGTAATGCCACATTGTGTTTAAGTTCTTCTTCGAGACGCTCCTGAATGTTGCGGGAGGTGACGAATTTTCCATCCTTGCCTGCAAAGGGGGAGGTATTGACCTGAAAAGTCATGCTGACAGTGGGTTCATCCACCGTCAATGGAGGCAGAGGCTCCACGGCCTCGGGATCGCAGATCGTGTCAGAGATATAGAGCTCATCCATGCCAGTAAACGCAATGATGTCACCCGCCGATGCTGACTCAAATTCGACGCGCTCCAGCCCATGGAAGCCCAGAATCTGCAGCACCCGGCCAGAGCGAACATTGCCTTCCAAATCGATCACTTTCACTGTGGAGTTTTTTGTGAGTGTGCCGCGTTTGATGCGCCCAATCCCGATCAGGCCTACGTAGCTGTTGTAGTCCAATGAACTGATTTGCATCTGGAAAGGCCCTTCCAAGTCTACGTCTGGGTGGGAGACATTCTTGACGATCGCCTCGAACAAGGGGGTCATGTCTCCTGCATGTACGTTGGGGTCCTCGCTGGCATAGCCATTGATCGCCGAGGCGTAGATCACCGGGAAATCAAGCTGTTCATCGGTAGCGCCGAGTCGGTCAAACAGATCGAAGGTTTGATCGAGTACCCAGTCGGGTCGGGCGCCATCGCGGTCGATTTTGTTGATGACCACAATGGGCTTAAAGCCCATTGCAAAGGCTTTTTGCGTCACGAAGCGGGTTTGGGGCATGGGGCCATCTACGGCATCCACGAGCAACAGTACCGAATCAACCATAGAGAGGACGCGTTCGACCTCTCCACCAAAATCGGCGTGTCCGGGAGTGTCCACGATATTGATGCGATAATCTTGCCAGGTGAGGCCAGTGTTCTTAGAGAGTATCGTGATACCTCGCTCTTTCTCCAAATCATTGGAATCCATGACACGTTCAGGCGCATTGCTACGTTCACCGAGGGTGCCGGATTGTTGGAGGAGTTGATCGACGAGGGTGGTTTTTCCATGGTCGACGTGGGCGATGATCGCGATGTTCCTTAAATACTCAATGGGTGTTTTCATGATTAGCGTGTTGACAGAGATTGATTATAAAAAGCTTTTATAGGCATTGGGTTAGTTTATCAAGAATCAAGTAAGAAATGAGGTTTTTGTCAGCGAGTTGCCATCTGATGCGGGGATTCACGCGGTATCGGGTGGTACACTTCCATCAGTAAACGATACTTTTGTATACAACGTAACGTGTCAGGATGACCAGGAGTAATGGGGTATGAAACGGGGAATTAGATTGATCTTGATCGGGGTAGCTTGGGCCTGCGCGCAGAGCGTTTTTGCGGGTAAAGCAATCATCCTGTCATCTGATCAACAACATTTTTTAGACGCGCTCGATGCCCTGAAAGAAGGGGATCGGTCGCGTTTCAAGCTGCTCAAACGTCAGCTGAACGGCTATATCTTGTACCCCTATCTCGAATATGAGGATCTCAGAACTCGCCTCGATGACAACGAAGGTATCGCCCATTTTCTCGATACCTATCCCGATACAGTACTTGCCAACCGTCTGCGCCGTAGTTGGCTGGGTGCGCTAGGCAAGCGCAAGGCTTGGCAAGCCTATCTCGAAGCTTACCGTCCTTCTACGAATAAAACGTTGCAGTGTTATCGACTGCGGGCTGGCTTGGAGACTGCTGAAGATAAGCAGCCGTTTATCCAGGCAGCCAAGAAAATGTGGCTGACCGGGACAACGCTGCCCGAACCTTGCTCACCCGTTTTCAACTATCTCTACGAACATCGCTTGGTTAAAGCGCATGAATTCTGGAAGCGAGTTGGCTTGGCCATGGACAAGCGCAATCTCAGCCTGGCCCGGTTTCTTGCAAAGCGGCTGCCCAAGTCCAAGCAACAGTGGTTTGCTCGCTGGCAACAAATGGACAAATCACCGCGAAAAACGCTCCAGGCTGCCCGCGATTGGGTTGATGTGCCCGAGGCCCGGGACATTATCGCGTACGGAATCAAGCGTTATTCTCGCGAGGATACTGTAGCTGCGTGGGAGCTTTGGCAAACGCAGTTCAAACCCGACTACGATTTTGATCGGGACAGTCTTGCGTCTGTAGAGCGACGTTTGGCCTTGCGTGCAGCGTGGCGGCATATGCCCGAGGCGAACCAGTTTTTGTCCAAGCTGAAGGGGCGTGCCATCAATCAGGAGGCGCGCGAATGGCGCATACGCAGCGCATTGCGAGAAAAGAACTGGAAGCTCGCGCGTAAGTATTTACATGCATTGCCTGACGAAGAACTGATCACTAACCAATGGCAATATTGGTCTGCCAGGGTCAATGAGCAGTTGGGGCAGCCTGAGCATGCTGAAGAGATCTATCGCAGGCTCGCCAATGAAACGGATTACTATGGCTTTCTCGCAGCGGAAAAACTGGGGTTGCCCTATACATTTACCAACGAGCCAGTAGTCGATGAAGAGGCTGCTCACCATGTTGAGTTTCTTGCCGATCAACCCGAATTCCGGAGGATTCGGGAGCTCTATGAGTTAGGCCGCAATACTGACGCATTTCGCGAATGGCGTTACGTGCTCAATGATATGAGTACAGCGGAGAAGCGCTTTGCTGCGAGACTGGCGGACAATTGGGAATGGCATTTCACGGCCATTGTGACCACGGCTCAAGCAAAACATTTTGCGGATCTGGATCTGCGCTTCCCTTTAGTCTATCAACCACAGGTTTTACGAGAAGCGCAGCGCCAGCAGTTGCCACCTAGCCTATTGTATGGCGTGATGCGGCGCGAAAGTGCGTTTCGGGAAACAGCTGAATCACCTGCGGGTGCGCTGGGGTTGATGCAGGTCATGCCAAGCACCGCGCGCGCGGTTGGGAAAAAGCTGGGTATGGGCAAGCTCAGCCTCGCGCAAATCAAAGATGCAGGCAACAATATCCGGCTGGGTGCCACTTATTTACGCCAGGTTCTGGATCAATATGATGATAATGTAATCCTGGCGACGGCCAGCTACAATGCTGGCCCTCAAAGGGTAAAAAAGTGGTTGCCTGAGGCGGCCGATCTCCCGGCAGACATTTGGGTTGATTCGATTACTTTTGACGAAACGCGTGCCTACGTTAAAGCGGTTCTTTTTTACGCCACTATATTCGACTGGAAACTCGACAATAAGGTCGACCACCGTCTCAAGGAACGGATGCGCCCCGTGACTGCCGGAGGAACAACGCTCTGAGAGACGGCCTGAGATATGAATTATCTTATTGTGGCTCGCGCTCGGGCCGGCGGCCTGCAAGGGCAATAAGACCTGCGAGTGTACCCAGCGATAGTACGAACAGGTGCACATTGACAGCGCCGGTTAAGGCGGCTTCGTAATGAATCCCAAAGAGCGATAGGCCTGCTGCCACGCCGGCTTCATAACTGCCGATACCACCCGGGGTATGCACAGGGAGCACCGAAGTGAGTTCCCCGCTTACCACTCCGGTCGTCAATGCGTAAAGAGGCGCTGGGGCAAACTGACCGAGCAACCAGATCAGCGCAAGCAACTTACACCCCCAATTAACAACGGTCCAAATCCAGCTGAAAAACGCGATTCGCGCATTCTCGGGCAATCCGTTGAGTGCGTTTAACGTGGTTGTTTTAAGCCGACTCTCTCGTTGCCAGCCGGTTAACAGTTGACGCCATCGCGGCTGCCAGCGAAACGCCAGCCATACACCAAGGGTCAAGCCCAGCCAAAAGGGGAATAACAGTGCCAGCTGCTGGGTCGTCACGATAAAGCTAAGCAGGGTAATCGTCACGAGCGTGTGTAAATCCAGCAGCCGAAACCAGATCAGTCCTGCGCCCGTTTGGGCCAAGGGGAGGGTGAGCTCGCGTTTCATCAGGTAGGGAAAGGAGACTTCTCCACTGCGCATTGGCAGCAGCTGATTCAATAGATTGTGTATCAGTGTAATGCGCAGGACTGTCAGTCTCTGGGGGCGCGTGGAAATGCGAAAATAATCTACGTTGCGCCAAGCTCTAGACAGATAACTCAGGCCCATCAGCCCCACCCCGCCGACAATACCCCATCCATCCAGTCCGGCCCAGGCTGCCAATACGGTGCGCCAACCCACCAGCCATTCAATTGCGGCCAGATACGCGGTCGCGATAAGCCAGGGGGTTATGCGACGTAATGACATAAAGGCGAATCAGCCATCGTACATTCATGGCACAATCTGCAAATTATCATAGTAGCGTGACTCCTTAAAACCCTTGCAAAAAGCGATCGTTCGCGGTTTCATACGCCAGCATCGCTCGCGCTGCTGTGTCAGTATCTGATTGGCCCAAACAGTTAAATCGGGTGGTGTTGGCTGTTATGGCCTCGACAACACTGCATCATATTGCAGCGCTCGCGTAATTAACTTCAAAAAATCCTCATGCCCATAGCCGCCAGTTCCCCGGCACCTGTCAGTATCGTTATTCCGCTCTACAACGAGGCGGAAGTCGTCACCCTGCTACTTGAACGTGTGCATGCTGCATTGCGCAGTTTCGCCCACCCATGGGAGCTGATTCTCGTGGATGACGGCAGCGCTGACGACACACTCAAGCGCATTCGCGCCGCGATGGCTGACTTTGGCGATCATATCCGATTGGTGGCATTGATGCGCAATTTTGGCCAGACCGCTGCCATGCAGGCGGGTATCGATCAGGCCCAGGGCGACCTTATTGTTACGCTGGACGGTGATCTGCAAAATGACCCGAAAGATATTCCTCGAATGGTGCGCGAGCTAGAGGAGCGTGACCTCGACCTGCTAGTCGGTTGGCGGAAAAAGCGTAAAGATGCGCTGTTGCTGCGTAAGCTTCCCTCCAGAATCGCGAATTGGCTCATTGGTAAGGTGACAGGGGTTGCCTTGCATGATTACGGTTGCAGTCTAAAAGTGTATCGGGGTCGGGTGATTAGAAAAGTACGTCTGTATGGGGAAATGCATCGCTTTATTCCAGCCTGGGTAGCCTCTGTGACACCGCCCGCGCGGATTGGTGAGACCGAAGTTACGCACCACGCGCGCGCACTCGGACAGTCCAAGTATGGCATTGGCAGAACTTTCCGCGTCATTATCGACTTGCTCACCATGCTATTTTTCATTAAGTATCGGGCACGGCCAGGGCATTTTTTTGGGGCTCTCGGTTTGCTCTCAGGTGGATTGGGCAGCTTAGCATTGGGTTATCTGGCGGTACTCAAGTTTGTCTGGGGTGAAGATATCGGTGGACGGCCCTTGCTGTTGGTCGGGGTCGTACTCATTATTGCGGCTGCGCAGTTTATGACTACCGGAGTGATCGCAGAACTATTGGTCAGGACATATTACGAGTCATCTGACCGTCGTGCCTATGAAGTGGCCGCCATCGATACCGCAGCACGCCCTGGTTTCAAACTGCCAGAGGTGGCGGGGGCTCCATGAGCGACTTTACGGCGATTACGCGACCGAGCTGGGTATGGCTCATTCCCTTAGTTGGCATTAGTTTTTTCTGGGGCTTGGGGGAGATTCCACTCTTCGATTTGGATGAGGGCGCTTTCAGTGCGGCCACCTGGGAGATGCTGCAACGGCGCGATTTTATCACCACCTATCTCAATGGTGAGTTGCGTTTCGATAAGCCGATTCTTATTTACTGGCTGCAGGCGCTGAGCGTATCGGCGTTTGGGCTCAAAGAGTGGGCGTTTCGCCTACCTTCCGCGCTTGCGGCTTCGTTTTGGATGATTGCTATCTATCGTTTTTTACAGCACAGGATCGATGCCCGAAACGCGTTACTAGGGGCTTTGCTAGCCGCCTGCTCCGCCGGGGTTGTGGTCATCGGTCGAGCTGCGACCGCCGATGCGCTGCTCAACTTGTTTCTCGCGTTGGCCATGCTCGATATCTACCGGCACTTCGAGCAGCCTTCGCGGTCGCTGCGAGTCAGGGTGTTTCTTTGGATGGCGTTGGCAGTATTGACGAAGGGACCTGTTGGGATTGTGATTCCCCTGGTCGTCAGCGTTCTATTCTATGCGTATGAACATCGCCTGAGAGATTGGTGGCGTGCACTGGCCTATTGGCCGGCTTGGTTACTTTTTCTGGCAGTCGTAGCTCCCTGGTACCTTTTGGAGTACCAAGCCCAGGGACAGGCATTTATCGATGGTTTCTTTCTCAAGCATAATGTGGGGCGTTTTTCGGCCACCATGGAGGGCCATGGGGGGAGTCTGTTTTACTACTTTGGCGCCATCTTTCTCGTATTGCTACCGTTTTCCGGGGCCCTCCTGTATAGCGTAAAGCGTTTCCCGGTATGGTGGCGCAGCAGCCCATTGCATCGTTTTCTACTTTTTTGGTTTGCCTGGGTGTTTTTGCTGTTTTCATTTTCTAGCACCCAGCTTCCTCATTACATTCTTTATGGCTGCACGCCGTTGTTTATACTTTGGGCTCTGGACAGGGGCTGGTTGCGCTGGCGCGTGGCATTGTTGTCAATACCATTGGCTTTCGCAGTTTTGATGGTGTTTTTCCCTGAAGTTTTGCAGCAACAGCTCAGCGTGGCTCGCAATGACTATATTCAGGCCGTATTAACGCGGGCGTTGGCACTGACAGAGGGCGTGTTTCGAGTCGCTTCGCTGGGGTTATTGGTCGTCGTCCTGAGTGGTGTGTTTCTGCTCAAGCGATATGGCAGGCTTTGGGTGGCTGGTCTGGGTCTGGCCTACGTGATCTTTTTGACACAGTGGCTTTTGCCATTGCTTGGGCAGGTTCAGCAGGCACCGGTCAAGCAGGCGGCATTGCAGGCGCGAGCGCTTGGGGAATCACCAATTGTGATGTACGGCCTTAATATGCCAAGTTTTACAGTGTATCAACAGGCCATTGTGGCGCGCCGTCAACCTCAGCCCGGTGAACTGGTGTTCACCCGTGTGGATAAGCTACCGGGCTTGGGTGCGCATGAGTTGTTGTTTTCCGAGGGTGGTATTGTACTGGCGCGGAAGGCTGCAGAACGCTGATGGTGGATCGGGCGCCTTTCAAACGTAGCGACCCCTGGGTGTGGCTGCCTGCATTGAGTGCGATAATTTTGGCGCTCTTGGTGTGGTTATGGCAGCTCAATGAGCCTCTGTTTCTCTTCCTCAATGAGGCGGGCAAGCTAATACCCGAAACTGTTTGGAGCTCCCTGACGGTGTTGGGAGATACATTGATTGCGGTGCTGCTCGTCCTGCCATTTGCCTATCGTTATCCACGCTTGGTGTGGGCTATGATGATCGCGTTGGTATTGGGTACGCTTGTCGTGCGGACAGGTAAAAACCTGTTCGACGTTGCGCGTCCGCCGGCGATCCTCGACTTGCAGCAGATCCATGTGATTGGTCCAGCCCATCGCCGTGACAGTTTCCCGTCGGGCCACAGTTTGACAGCATTCATTATGGCAGCGCTGTGGGTGTTTCTCATCGCGCGTAGTCTGTGGCTTAGATTGACGCTGATTATTCTGGCTGCGCTGGTTGGCCTGAGCAGGGTCATGGTCGGTGTTCATTGGCCAGTGGATGTGTTGGTTGGAGCAGCATTGGGTTGGTTGATCGGCTGTGCCAGCGTGGCATTGAGCTGGCGCTGGGCCTGGGGGATGCGCGATGTTCCCCAAACGCTGTTTCTTATTCTGCTGCTATTGTCGGTGATCGCGTTGGCGTTCCACCAAACGCACTATCCTTTGGCCCGCTGGTTACAAGATGTGGTCATTATCGTTGCGGGCATGAGCGGATCGATACAGCTCTATGAACGCTTCGCAATGTTCTTAAAAGGTTTGCAGAATTCATGACTCAGCAGCGCTTCTACACCGCCAGAACCACACAACCGAAGCCCTACGCAACGGCTTTGATCATTGATGATAATGACTTCTATGCCCAAGCCATTACGGAGGATCTCGCTCGGCGGGGGACAACGTCCTTTACGCGAGCTGATTCTGCCGCGCAGGGCATCGCATTGCTCGATACGCAGGGCGAGGCCTTCGATCTCGTGGTGACGGATATCTCGATGGAATCAGAATATGCTGGTGTCCGCGTGCTCAACCACCTCAAGCGCAAACAATTGCCTGGCGACTACGCTGTTGCTACGACCGCTTTGAATTATTGGTTCGGCTTCTACCCGATCGGTGCGTTCTACAAGTATTATATGCAAGTCAACTACATGATTCCCAAGCGACCGATCCGTGAACGCAATACCGTATTGTGGGTTCCTGGTCGATAATGGAGGTTACCATGGCATCGAAAGAACCGGATTCAAACAAACTCGATCAAATCGTTGCTAAGGCGCGTAAGGCGCAAGAGGAACGTGAAAAAGGATATCGGGAGCAGGCGCTCAAGCTCTATCCCTGGGTATGTGGGCGTTGTGGTCGAGAGTTCACGCACAAAAACCTGCGGGAGCTAACCGTCCATCACCGGGACCATAATCACGACAATAATCCGTCCGATGGAAGCAATTGGGAGCTGCTATGTGTTTACTGTCACGATAATGAGCATATGCGCTACGAGGATGAAATTGCTAAGGCAGGTCGCTCGCTGGGAGCGCAAAAACAGGATGAGGCGACGCACAACCCCTTTGCAGGCCTGAAAGATCTGCTGAACAAAGGCTCGGAAGACACAGACTAGTACACCGACAAGCCCAAACTGTCTATATCAGCGCAAACCCACGCGTTCAGAACAAGGCATTGTTGCGAAGCCATGGTTGTTCCATGTCGA
>JANTGD010000114.1 GCA_024763135.1 Thiotrichales bacterium
CAAGGAGTGCAACACCGCCAGGCATGCAGACAGGACAACCCTTCGGGCGATTCTGTGATGCTACGCCTCGGTGTTGCAGTGCTTGCCAAGGACGCGGACATTGCCTGCGCACTGCGCCTTGATGCGCAGCATCACAAAAGCGCTGAGTCCGTCATTTTAAACTGGACGAGGTACTAGGAGGCTGCCCGAGAACAGGGGCCGTAGCGAGGGACAGCCATTTTGCGTTCATATTTTTGCTCATTTGAGGCGAGTCGTGACTCATATTCAACGAAAATGCGCGGAAAAATGGGGTGAAAGGGCTTTTCCGCAGGCGGTCATCTATGCCCGGTCAGGCTCCTAATCGTCACATCCAGCATCCAGGATGACTCTGCCATGGCAACCATTGGGAAGGCTGTGACCAAGCGCATGCACCACAAACCTGAGGTCAGCACGACCAGACACGCGCGAGCTGCTCGCAACGCATCGGTCTAATCGATCGAGCGACCCGCTCGGCGCAACTGTTGGCTGATCACCCACAGTCGAACACATAATCCCTGGATTTCCTGGAGCTTGTTTATGTCAGTCAATCAACCACCCAAGGGGCTCTATCGGCCGGACTTCGAACACGACAACTGCGGCTTTGGACTCATCGCGCATATGGACGATGTGCCCAGCCATCAGTTGATCGAAACAGCAATCGCATCGCTGGCCCGCCTCACCCACCGCGGCGCGATTGCCGCCGACGGCAAGACAGGAGACGGCTGTGGCCTGTTGATCAAGAAACCCGACGCATTCCTGCGCAACACAGCGCAGGCGGCAGGGCTAACGCTGAAAAACAACTATGCCGCAGGTATGGTGTTTTTGAGTCAGGATGAAACCCTGGCACAGCAGGCGATTACAAGCATTGAAAAACTGTTAGGCGAGGCTGGTCTCGAAATCGCAGGGTGGCGCGATGTACCCGTTGATCCGGAGGCTTGTGGCCCACAAGCCAGAGCCACATTGCCGCAATTCCGACAAGTCTTCGTCAATGCGCCTGAGCAGCTGTCCGAGGACGATTTTGAGCGACAATTATTCGTGGTGCGGCGCCGCGCAGAAATAGCTTTGGAAGAGACTGACCCGGATTTCTACATCCCGAGCCTGTCGGCCCGTGTTCTCTCATATAAGGGCTTAGTCATGCCCAAATACCTGCCGGTTTTTTATCAGGATCTGCAGGATGCGTCATTGGCCAGTTCTATCTGCGTCTTCCACCAGCGTTTCTCAACCAATACCTGGCCGCAGTGGCGCCTGGCGCAGCCTTTTCGATTTCTCGCGCACAATGGAGAAATCAACACCATTCGCGGCAACCGCAATTGGGCACAGGCCCGGGCCTATAAGTTTGCTTCGCCTAATTTACCCAAATTGTCCGAATTACTGCCCTTGGTTTCCATGACCGGCTCAGACTCCAGCAGCCTGGACAATATGCTGGAAGTCCTGATTGCAGGCGGGGTAGACATCTTTCGCGCGATGAAGCTGCTCATTCCCCCGGCTTGGCAGAACACCAAGAACATGAATCCGGATCTGCGCGCTTTCTATGAATACAACTCCATGCACATGGAGCCCTGGGACGGTCCCGCCGGGATTGTGCTGACCGATGGCCGTTATGCCGCTTGCGTTTCCGACCGTAATGGATTGCGACCGGTCCGCTATGTGATCACCAGGGATCGGCATATCACGCTCGCGTCCGAAATCGGCGTGTGGGACTATGACCCTGAGGATGTCCTCGCGAAGGGCCGCCTCAAACCCGGGCAAATGATCGCTGCAGATACACAGACAGGTGAGTTGCTCCAACCGGCAGACATCGACAAACGCCTGGCCTCGGCGCAGCCGTATCGCAAGTGGATGGATATGCGCTCGCGCGCGCTGGAAAGCCACCAGTATGCAGACACACTGACCACCACGCCCATGGACGATCACACCCTGAACACTTACGAAAAAATGTTTAGTGTCAGTTTCGAGGAGCGTGACCAAATCATCCGCGTGTTGGCTGAAAACGGCCAGGAAGCCGTCGGTTCAATGGGTGATGACACCCCCTTCCCTGTGCTGTCTCAGCAGGTACGCCACCTCGCGGATTATTTTCGCCAACAGTTTGCCCAGGTGACCAACCCTCCCATCGATCCACTGCGGGAGAATATTGTCATGTCGCTGGAAACCTGTCTGGGGCCGGAGCGCAATCTGTTTGAAGAATCTCCGTATCACGCTAACCGGGAAACCGTCAGCTCCCCGGTGCTTTCAGAGGCCAAGTTCTCGACGATCTTGACACTCAAGGGCGCAGACTATGCGCATGAAATCATCGATCTCAACTATCCGGAGAATAGTACTCTGGAAGCCGCCCTGGAGCGTATCATCCAAGAAGCCATCGATGCCGTAAAACGTGGCAAGATCATACTGGTACTCTCGGATCGAAACCTCCGGGAGCAGCATCTCCCCGCCAATGCGATGTTGGCCACCGGTGCCGTCCACCACGCGCTGATCACTGCCGGAATACGCTGCGATGCCAACCTGATTGTGGAAACAGGCTGGGCGCGCGACCCCCATCACTTTGCGGTATTGATTGGTTATGGGGCAACGGCCGTGTATCCCTATCTGGTCTACGAGACCCTGCAAGGCATGTTACGCAGTGGAGAGCTCGGGCGTGATAAAGCCGCTACTGTGGGCCCGAATTACCGCAAAGGCATCAATAAGGGGCTCTTCAAAATCACCTCAAAGATGGGCATTTCCACCATCGCAAGCTATCGCGGTGCGCAACTATTCGAAATCGTAGGCCTCAACGAGCGAATAGTCAGTCAATGTTTCGTCGGCACCGTGAGTCGAATCCAAGGCGCTGATTTCAGTGATCTCGAGGAAGATCAACGACGCCTGGCACAACTGGCTCGGAACGTGCGCAAGCTGCCCCCTCAGGGCGGCTTGCTCAAGTTCGTCTATGGTGGGGAATACCATGCCTACAACCCCGATGTCATCCAAACGCTGCACAAAGCGGTAAAATCTGGTGATTACACGGACTACCAAGCATTTGCCAAACTGGTCAACCACCGTCCTGCTACTGTTTTGCGCGATATGCTCGAACCGCGCCCGGACATTGATGCCATCCCGCTCGAGGAGGTAGAACCGATCGAGGCAATTTGCAAACGCTTCGACTCTGCGGCCATGTCGTTGGGCGCTTTGTCTCCGGAAGCGCATGAATCACTTGCTATGGCGATGAACCGCTTGGGCGGACGATCCAATTCCGGAGAAGGAGGCGAGGACCCGGTACGTTTCGGTACCGAAAAGATGTCCAAAATCAAGCAGGTGGCTTCGGGACGGTTTGGTGTAACGCCCCACTATCTGGTGAATGCCGAGGTCCTGCAAATCAAGGTTGCACAAGGTGCCAAACCAGGCGAAGGTGGACAACTGCCAGGGCACAAGGTCAATACCATGATCGCGGAACTGCGCTATGCCACCCCCGGCGTTTCGCTGATTTCTCCGCCGCCACACCATGACATCTACTCGATAGAGGATTTGGCGCAGTTAATTTTTGACCTCAAGCAGGTCAATCCAACTGCCCTGGTGTCCGTCAAGCTCGTCGCAGAAGCCGGCGTCGGCACCATTGCTGCAGGTGTGGCTAAAGCCTATGCAGATCTCATTACGATTTCCGGTTACGACGGGGGCACCGGCGCCAGCCCATTGACTTCGGTAAAATATGCCGGGAGCCCTTGGGAACTGGGCTTGACCGAAACGCATCAGGCACTACGCGCCAACGACCTGCGGGACAAAGTCAGGCTGCAGACGGATGGCGGGCTGAAAACGGGCCTGGATGTCATCAAGGCGGCTATTCTCGGTGCCGAGAGTTTTGGATTCGGCACAGGCCCCATGGTAGCTCTAGGCTGTAAGTATCTGCGGATTTGCCACCTCAACAACTGCGCCACCGGTGTTGCCACCCAGGAAAACGTCCTCAGGCAACAGCACTTTATCGGTCTACCTGAAATGGTGGAACACTATTTCCGTTTTGTCGCTCAGGAAACCCGGGAATGGATGGCACAGCTGGGGGTGTCTCAGTTAACCGACCTCATTGGTCGTACGGATTTGCTCCAGGTGCTTGAAGGTGAGTCCGAAAAGCAGCGGAAAATCGATCTCAGTCAGGTCCTCAGTGATGGAGACGTGCCCGCGGACAAACCCAAATTTTGTGTTGAACCGCATAATGCACCGTTCGACAAGGGTGTCCTGGCAGAACAGATGGTGGCAGATATGCTACCCGCTATTGAGTCCAAGTCGGGGGGAGTATTCAACTACAAAGTAAAAAACACCGACCGGTCGATTGGCGCGCGTATCTCTGGCGAAATCGCTAAACGCCACGGTAACTACGGCATGCTTGATGCGCCTTTGGAGATTCATCTCAAGGGCACGGCCGGACAAAGCTTTGGGGTGTGGAACGCCGGAGGCCTGCACTTAACTCTGGAAGGCGATGCCAATGACTATGTCGGTAAAGGCATGGCGGCAGGCCGCCTGGTAATTCGTCCGCCGGCCAACAGTCACTTTGAGAGTAAAGAATCCGCCATTATCGGCAATACCTGCTTGTACGGTGCCACGGGCGGCACCCTGTTTGCAGCTGGAACAGCGGGTGAACGGTTCGGTGTGCGAAACTCAGGTGCCATTGCGGTGGTCGAGGGCTGCGGTGACCATGGCTGTGAATACATGACCGGCGGGGTCATCGCCGTCCTGGGTAAAACAGGGGTCAATTTTGGCGCAGGCATGACGGGGGGATTTGCTTATGTTCTTGATGTGGAAAACACCTTTGTCGATCGCATCAACTCTGAGCTGATCGATATCCTCAGAGTCGACCCCCAGGATATGGAAATTCAACGCGCCTACCTGAACAAGCTGCTCAAGCAGTATGCATCCGCGACCCAAAGTGCCTGGGGACAGGAGCTGGTCGATAACTTTAGCAATTACGTAGGCAGTTTCTGGCTGGTCAAACCCAAAGCGGCAGATCTGACTTCACTCATTTCGAGCCTGCGAAACCAGGCAGCCTAAAGCACCCGGCAACGGCGCCGAATGCTTATCGGCGCCGTTTTTCCTGAGACCTGCGATAGTCAACCTGCATTCAGAGCGCCCAGAGACCTGCTGAATACGGCTTGACTATGGATTGTCTTAGTGTAACGACTCGGTGAGTGGTTACATGGGTAGCAACTGCCCAGATTGCCCTTGAAGTACGTCAGGTCCAGGCTAAAAATGTGAGTTCTCATCTGTGAATAATGCATTTTTTAACGCAGAGCAGGTGCATTCCAACGGTTAGCTCACTAGTGACACCTTAGTATGGATCAACCTAAATACATACGCTCGTGCCAAGCGAGCCTGACAGCCAGACGTCAAACCTCCTCCTGTATCCGTGCACTCATGCTATCTTCTCTCAATCAATCCTCATCGCTTTGACGCAAAAATTGAAACATGAGCGGACGCATTCCACGCACATTTATCGATAACCTCCTGGCGCGCACTGATATCGTGCAAACCATTCACGAACGCGTACCATTGAAAAAACAGGGTCGTGAATATGTCGCCTGCTGCCCGTTTCACCATGAAAAGACCCCTTCCTTCACCGTCAGCCCGCAAAAACAGTTTTATCACTGTTTTGGGTGTGGTGCGCATGGCAATGCGATCGATTTTATGATGGCCTATGAACATCTCGAGTTCATAGAGGCTATTGAAGCGCTGGCGGGAGAATCAGGCATGGAAGTGATCCGCGAAACATCGGGAATGACACACACGAACCAGGCTCAATTCGAGCCGCTGTATGCTTGTCTAAACGCGGCCACACAGTTTTTCCAACAACAACTAAAAACCACACCCGCAGCAATTGAATACCTAAAACAGCGCGGTGTCCACGGAGAAACCGCGCGGGATTTCGCTTTAGGCTACGCACCGGCAGCCTGGGAAGCACTCAAACAGGCACTCGAACCCCGTTTTGGACTCGACACTCTGCTGCAAGCCGGGTTGCTTTCGACCAATGACCGAGGCCGACACTACGATAAATTCCGTGACCGCCTTATGTTTCCGATTAAAGATCGCCGCGGGCGCACAATCGCGTTCGGCGGTAGAATCGTGAGCGAAGGAGAACCCAAATACCTTAACTCACCAGTTACTCCTCTGTTTGATAAATCCAATACCCTGTATGGCCTGTTCGAGGCGCGCCGGTCACGGCAAAGACTGGATCGCCTGATTGTGGTCGAAGGGTATATGGATGTGGTAGCGCTGGCGCAGTATGGGCTACATCATGCGGTTGCCACGCTGGGCACAGCCACGACGACCGAACATGTCCATCTATTATTCAGAAACAGCCACAAAGTGGTGTTTTGTTTCGATGGGGATCGCGCCGGCAAGGAAGCGGCCTGGCGCGCTTTGACTCACTGTATCCCCGCATTGCGGGACGATCTTGAAGCAAGATTTCTGTTTTTGCCCAATGGCGAAGATCCCGACAGCTATATCCACGCGCATGGCCTGGACGCTTTCAATGCGTTGACAGAGCAAGCCCAGCCGTTCTCTCAATACCTGCTGGAAGAACTCAAGTCCCGGCACAGCATCGTCACACTTGAAGGACGCAGCCAATTCATGCTGGAGGCCCGAAAGCTGCTCAAGCCACTCAATGCACCCCTGCTGCGTCAGCAATTGGAAGCGACCCTCAACCGCCTGACAGGCATTGAAACACACCACAAGTCGCACCAGGCGCCCACTCCCATAGCACCAAGGATTCCGCCGCTGCAAATGACTCCCATGCGCGTCTTGATCGCTGCCTTGCTCCAAAATCCCGACTTGCTGAACCTTGTAAAATCTGATAACGCCCCAACATTGTCCGGCATACCGGGTGCTGAAGTGTTAGAGAAGATCACCACCGAGATTGAACAAGCGCCGATGCTGAGTCCCGCAATGCTCATGGAGCGATTTCGTGACGATCCCATGGAGCCACATTTGAGACGCCTTTTCCAATGGCGTCCCCCAAACAATGATGGCTCAGTCTGGGAATCCTTACTTAAGGACGCGCTTGGCAATCTTAGAAAACAACAGCGGACATTACGGGTCGATCATTTGCTAACCAAGGCACAAAATGCGTCGCTATCCCCCGAAGAAAGGGAGGAGCTGCGCACACTTTTTAGTAAATGATTGACTATACTAGAACTAAATTTGTCCACCCCGGTCAGGCAAGATGGATAGTGTGTCGATTCCAGCCCCAATCAGAGACTAAGGTTGGGCAAAATCCAACACCTATTGGCATCTTTCATTCCAGCTGTATATAATTCAGCGCTTTTTTGTCGACTTCACCCTACTTAGCACGTCGTATGAATCAAACTTCTGAACAACAATCACGTCTCAAAGAGCTCATCAGTCGCGGCAAAGAACAGGGTTACCTGACCTATGCCGAAGTCAACGATCACCTTCCCGACACGATCGTCGATCCCGAGCAGATCGAAGACATTATCAATATGATCAATGATATGGGCATCTCCGTCTACGAGCAGGCGCCCGACAGCGAGAACAGCTTTATTCTCTCAGACGATCAGATCGAAGCCGATGAAGACGCGGCGGAAGAGGCTGCAGCTGCACTGGCCAGCGTCGACAGCGAATTCGGCCGCACCACGGACCCAGTCCGGATGTATATGCGTGAAATGGGAACCGTAGAGCTATTGACACGCGAAGGTGAAATTGAAATCGCCAAACGGATCGAAGACGGACTGCTTCAAGTGCAAACGTCTCTCGCCCACTTTCCTCAGGCTATGGATATACTCCTGGAGGACTGGGAAAAAGTCGAGCAAGGAGAAATGAAACTCACCGACTTGCTCGTGGGGTTTGCACAACCCGACGAGGTTGACCAAAACCCCCCAGGCAAAGAGAAAGCCGAGCAGGCGCAAGCTGGCGCTCCAACTGCAGAATCCAAAAAAGCCGAATCTGTTGACGATGATGCAGCGGCGGAAGAGGACGACGACGATACCACTGAAGCCGTCGATACAGGTCCGGATCCTGAAGAAGCTGCAGAATACTTTGGGCGCATCAAAACACTCCACGGAGAAATCAAAAAACAACGTGCCAAAGGTCCGTCTAAGAAACTCTCAGCTTTGAAGGAACAGATTGCAGAAAACTTTGCGCATCTTAAGCTCGCGCCAAAGGTGCTCGATGAACTCGCCAGCACCCTGCAAAATACAATTGAAGAAGTCCGCAACTACGAACGGGCCATTATGAGACTGTGCGTGCAGGACGCAAAAATGCCCCGCAAGCAGTTTATCGATAGCTTCCCAGAAAATGAGACCAATCTCGAATGGTTAGACGAATTTATTAATTCGGATCACGCCTATGCCGCAGCCCTGGCAGAGCGCAAGGACGAAATCATTGAACTGCAGAATAAGCTGAAAAAAACCCAGGAGCGCAGCGGGCTTAAGATCTCCGAAATCAAGGATATCAACCGTAAAATGTCTATCGGTGAGGCCAAAGCCCGACGTGCCAAAAAAGAAATGGTGGAAGCCAACCTACGCTTGGTCATTTCAATCGCGAAGAAATATACTAATCGCGGCCTGCAGTTCCTGGATCTTATCCAGGAAGGAAATATCGGTCTAATGAAAGCGGTCGATAAATTCGAATACCGTCGCGGTTACAAATTTTCTACTTACGCCACTTGGTGGATTCGTCAGGCCATTACGCGTTCAATCGCCGACCAAGCCAGAACCATCCGCATCCCCGTGCACATGATTGAGACAATTAATAAACTCAATCGTATTTCGCGGCAGATGTTGCAGGAAATGGGGCGCGATCCGACCCCAGAAGAGCTGGCTGAGCGCATGGAAATGCCCGAAGACAAAATTCGTAAAGTGCTCAAAATTGCGAAAGAGCCCATTTCTATGGAAACACCCATTGGTGATGACGAAGACTCGCATCTGGGCGACTTTATCGAAGACGCTAACGTCATCTCACCGGTGGACTCGGCCACCAACGTCAGCCTGGGCGAGGCAACCCGTGGTGTACTCGGATCACTCACACCGCGCGAAGCCAAGGTCCTTCGGATGCGCTTTGGAATCGATATGAATACTGATCACACCTTAGAGGAAGTCGGTAAACAATTTGACGTCACGCGGGAACGCATACGCCAAATCGAAGCCAAAGCACTGCGTAAACTACGCCACCCTTCCCGCTCCGAAATGCTCCGTAGCTTCCTGGACCTGGAAAACTCATAGATCAAGACAGTGCGTCGCCACGGAAGGCACGCCACTGCGCCTACAAACTCTCGCAAGCACAACAGGGGGCCCTTAGCTCAGTTGGTTAGAGCAGTCGACTCATAATCGATTGGTCGTAGGTTCAAGTCCTACAGGGCCCACCATCTCAACACTAGCCTCCTGGCTATTCCCCCTCAACAACTCTTCCTGCCCCCTACGTCACACTAGTTGCACCTTTTTCCCGGAATCCACTCAGGGGGCTTAAGGAGCAACGATATGCCACGCTATACACAAGAACGAAAGGAAGCTGTACTCAAGAAATTACTGCCTCCCAACAACCTCTCCGTCCCTCAGGTGGCTGATGCCGAAGGCATCAGCCCAGGTACCTTGTACAATTGGCTTT
>JANTGD010000115.1 GCA_024763135.1 Thiotrichales bacterium
TGATTGAATGCATTCCCTCATCCTGTCCTTCTCCCCGAGGGAGAAGGGGCGCTCTAATTCAGTGCGTAATGATATTTAAACTCCGAAACTTGAGTTACTAAGACAATTCATGGTAGCCCGCAGGGAATGTCTCAGATATTACGGTTGGGTGTTGCGTTTCTTGGCAAGGACCCTGAGCCGTGACATCTGGGGTGCTCTGTCTGCAGCTTACTTAATCAAGGCCACACTGGTGGTGTGTTGGTCCTCAGGCGCCGGTGAATTTTCAGTAACGTTGACATTTGGGGCAATAAAAAGTGGAGCGCTGACCAATGACCTGCTGACGGATGGGGGTCCCGCAGTGATGACAGGGTTCTCCCGTCCGCCCATAGGTGTTGAGAAAGAGCTTGAAATACCCGGGTTCACCATCTTCTCTGACGAAATCACGCAGAGTGGTTCCTCCTTGGGAGATCGCCTCAGACAAGACTTGTTTGATCGCGGCCACAAGCCTCTCCAGGCGTTGCATAGAGAGATTGCCAGCAGCGCGTTTCGGATTGATACCTGCTAAAAACAGCGCTTCATTTGCATAGATATTACCCACGCCCACAACTACCCGGCTGTTCATAATATGTTGTTTGATGGCAACTTTTCGGTGTTGACAGCTACGTTGCAACGAGATGGCATTGAATGCCTCGCTCAAGGGTTCCGGGCCCAGATTTTTGAGTAGAGGGTGTTGTAGTGCATCCCCTTTTTTCCATAGCACTGCGCCGAAGCGGCGCGGATCGTGCAGTCTTAGGTCGGTCCCGTTGGTAAAGCGCAGTACAAAATGATCGTGTTTGCGAAAGGGAAGTTCGCGTTCGGTCATTCTCAGGCTGCCCGACATCCCGAGATGAACAATCAGGTGACCTAAGTCTGAACTCTCCGCAGTGCAGCGAAACAGGAGATATTTGGCGCGTCGCTCTAAGGCCACAATCGTCGCGCCGTGTAGACGGCCAGGCAAGGTGGGCGGAATGGGCCACCGCAGTTTGGCGTGATTGACGATCGCGCGCTCGATCTGCGCACCTTGTACATAAGGTGCCACCCCGCGTCGGGTGGTCTCCACCTCAGGCAGTTCAGGCATGTCGTCTCCCGCGTATCCAAAGCCAAATGCCGACGCTAGCGAGCAATGTCGGTATACCCAACAGTAACACTGCTGCCCGCCATTGCAGCGTGGCCATTGTGATTGTTGAGCCAAGATCCACTTGTGCCGCTACGAGAGGGTGCGGTTCATTCACCTCGGTGAGCCAGGCCAACACGCTGAGCACAAAGGCGGCGTTGCGCGCTTTTGCAAGATAATCATTGTCGAGAAAATCACTGTCTCCAATAATGACCGCGCGGGCTGCTGGGTGAGTTTCTTTGGCTGTCAATGCAGTGGCGAGGGTTAACGGGCCCGCCTGCTCCTCAGGAGGATGGTCAAAGCGAACATGGGCCTGCAGATCATCGGTTTCGTTCCAGCTGTCCGACGGAGAAAAAAACAAAGGTGCGCTGGCCCACGCGGGGTTATCCATTGTTTGCAGGGCCGCAGCCAGCGGCAACAACAGGCGTCCATTTAAGTTCGCGGTGATCGGGTGTTGGGCCAAGTCAGTGATCGCGAGCACAGCTGGATGGCGGATGCCAAGCATCTGTTGCAGGCGCTTATTGGCGCTGACCACAATGCCCGGGAGGAAGTGGATTCCCAGCGTGCGTGCAAGCGGTTGCAGGGCGTTGAGCACCACAGGTTCCTGCAGCCAGAGAAGTCGTCCGCCCTGGTTCAGATAGCGTTGCAGCTCGGCGACTTCGGTGGGGCGCAAATCTTCGGTAGGACCCGCTAACACCAGTACGGCGGTATTGTCGGGAATCGCGGGCAAACGCAATAGGTCGAGCGCTTGTACTTGATAGCCATTTTTTTTCAGCAGGCTCAAGAGCAACGAGTAGCCATTGTTGCTGCGATCAAACAGCGATTTTTCCCCATGCCCTTCAAGAAACACGATCCACTGTTCAGAGGTGTGGATGAGTTTTTGTAAGGCAGCTACAAACGCACGTCGCTCGAGTTGATAGAGCCGTATTTCGCGTCCTTGATACTGCAGAACGATGCGCCCACGTTGATCGAGTTGTAATTGTTCCGTCTGTTGTTCAAGCGTATCCATTTTTAAGGTGAGCAAGGGTTGCGCTTGTAAATAGGGCGTTAAAAAATGCGTGATTCTGCGCTTTAATTCAGGTTTGTTCTTGACAATCGCCTCGATGGTCACGGGTGTCTGAAATGCCTGGAGAATATTAAGCTCGCCGGCAGATAAGCTGTTCTGATGATTTTGCGTAAGATCGATGCTTACCCGGTAATGTTGGCTGAGAACCGCCAGTAAACCGGCCAGCACGATGAGTGTGCTGCTGCCGAGCCACGACCAGCGACGCCTGATGAAAGTGGCGCGTGTCATTGCGGCGTCTCTTTGTCTTGCTTGAGGCGACGCCAGGCCAGCAGGAAAAACAAAGCGATGCTCAAAAGAAAGTACCCCAGATCCCGGGTATCGAGCAGACCTTCCAGCCAGGGTTTAAAGTGGTTGAAGGGCGTCAGATAGTAAAACAGTTCGCTGCTAAACCCGGGTAGATTGGCTGCCAGGTACAGCAAGACCGAAAGCAACAATCCAGCATAGGCCAGTAGCGCCCCCTGCAGGGGCTGGCGGCTCAGGGTTGCGCACCACAGCCCTGCCGCGAGAAAAGTCTCGCCCAGCAGAAAAGTCCCCAATACGGCACTGAACAACTGCCCCAGATCAAGCTTGACCTCAGGCAGCAAGGAGAGCGGCATGAGGGTAAAACCCGCCAATAGCAGGAATAATGCAAGGCTGGCAGCGACAAATTTGACCGTGAGAATTTGCAGACTTGATAAAGGCGCGAGGCGTAGCAAGGCCCAGGTTTTATGCTGATAGTCCTCACCAATCCAGCGCATACTCCAGGCCGGAATGAAGACCACGAGCAAGACACCTGTCCACCAATAAAAAGGCACGATAACAGCATCGGTCATCCCAACAGGGTGTGAGCTGACCAAATTTCGCGGTTGAAGCTGGGTGACAAAGGCATCGACAAACAGAAAAAATAAGAATGCCTCGACAAAATAGAGCGTTGCCATAAGCAACCACGTGGTTGGGCTCATCCACCAGCGGCGTAATTCCTGCCAAACCAAATTAGCCACCTGAGTGTGTCTCCACGGCATCCCGGTAAATCCTATTCAGAAATATAGTTTCCAGCGGAGCATCGAGATCTCCCATCGCGGCTGCATAGCATTGTCGACCCTGATGCAAAATCAGCACGCGGGAGCACAGTTGCTCGATTTCATTGAGCTGATGCGTTGATAGTAGTACCGCGCAGCCTTGCGCATGCTGCTGAACCAGTTCCCTGAATGCAATGATCTGTCCCGGGTCCAGACCATCAGTGGGTTCGTCCAGGAGTAACACTCTGGGGCGTTGCACTAGCGTCTGGGCGAGTCCGACGCGCTGTCGTTCTCCTTTGGAGAGGTGATCGGTCCTGCGCTGCAGCAATGCAGTAAGTTGTAAGGACTCCACAAGTTCTTGGATGCGCGATGTGGCCTGTGCCTGAGGCAATCGATAGAGTTGCGAGACAAATTGTAGTTGCTGCTGCACGCTGTATTGAGGATAGAGGCCCGGATGCTCAGGAAGATAGCCGATATCAGGATGGCCTCGGTCGCGGGGCAGGGGCTGGCCGTCGAGGTAAACTGCCCCTGTGCTGGGTGCCAGTAAGCCTGCCAGGAGCTTCAGAGCAGTTGTTTTGCCTGCGCCATTGGGGCCCAACAAACCGACAACTTCACCCTCGAACAGCGATAAGGAAAGGTTTTCGATGGCGAGTTGTCCTTGAAAACTGCGGGAGAGATTACGGGCTTCCAGCACCGGAATTAGATCAGTCATGGAGGCATCTTAGCAGGGTAAACGCCAAGCTATGAAGTTTGACTTTGCGCGGTGAGGTCACAGAATAAAAAGTGTTTGTTACTACAAATACAATCCATGAGAACCGCCGTCCTGTTCCGCTCGCGGCAGTCCTCATTCGGCCCAGCCAGCAATAAGTCTCTTGGAGCGTTGCCAATGAAAATAGAAACCATTGCAATCCATGGCGGTTATACGCCCGATCCCACCACCAAAGCGGTCGCCGTCCCCATCTATCAAACAACATCCTATGCTTTCGACGACACACAGCACGGCGCGGATCTGTTTGATCTTAAAGTGCCGGGGAATATTTACACGCGCATTATGAATCCCACGACCGACGTGCTGGAGAAACGTGTGACCGCCATGGAGGGAGGCGTGGGTGCGCTGGCACTATCGGCTGGTATGGCTGCGATCACGGACGCGATTTTGACGATTGCGCGCAGCGGCGACAACATTGTCACGACCACACAGCTGTATGGCGGAACCTATAATCTATTCGCCCACACGCTGCCTCAAATTGGTATTGAGGCACGCTTTGTCGATGCCCAGGATATCGATGGCATGGCTGCCCGAATTGATGAACACACGCGAGCCGTGTTTTGTGAATCCATCGGTAATCCAGCGGGGAATGTGGTGGATTTCGGCAGAATCGCCGATATGGCGCACGCACACGGCGTCCCGCTGATAGTCGATAATACCGTGCCCACGCCGTATCTCTGTCGGCCCGCAGAGCATGGCGCCGATATCATTGTGCATTCTTTGACCAAATACATGGGCGGGCATGGGACATCGATTGGAGGCATTATTGTCGACAGCGGACGCTTTCCCTGGGCCGAACACCCCAAGCGTTTTCCCGCGCTGAATGAACCGGATGTCTCCTATCACGGTGTTGTGTATACCGAAGCCATGGGCGAAGCGGCCTTCATCGCCAGAACGCGTGTCGTCCCTTTGCGGAACATGGGGGCTGCGCTGTCTCCTTTTAATGCATTTCAAATCATGCAGGGGATCGAGACGTTGCCAGTGAGAATGGATCGCCATTGCGAAAATGCGTTGGCAGTGGCCGAACATCTGCGCGCGCATCCAGGGGTAGCATGGGTGAACTATGCGGGCCTTGAGGACCACCCTGACAAGGCGCTCGTGGATCGTTACATGCAAGGTAAGGCATCTTCTATTTTGACCTTTGGCATCAAGGGTGGCCGCGCGGCGGGCGCGAGATTTATCGACGCCCTGCAACTTATAGTCCGCCTGGTCAATATCGGCGACGCGAAGTCCCTGGCCTGTCATCCCGCGACCACTACACACCGACAACTGTCGGCTGAAGAACTGCAATTGGCGGGTGTGAGTGAAGATCTGGTACGCCTATCTATCGGCATCGAGCATATCGACGACATTCTGGCAGATATTGATCAGGCGCTGCAGGCCGCTGGCCAGTGAGTAACGATTCAGCATGCTTAAAGAAGCTCCGATCAATTCATAACACGGTATCTTGCGGCGCAAAATAGTCCACTTCTGCGTTGCGGATCTTCGTATTAGCCAGCTATTACCTGCGATCCGCGCCTTGAACTGGACGATTTTTCACCACAATCTGCTCGCGCCAAAATTAATCAGAGCTTCCTTAACAGCCTGTTAAGATGATTACTCAGATTGAAGATAGCTTCGCGTGTGGTGGGGAAGTCTGCACAAGTCTGAAGCTGGGCAAGCAAAAAGCGCAGAAATCAAAGAATAGGGAGTGTGCAGACTGTTGGCAGGTTCTCTAAAGAGGACGCAGTGTTAGAATGGCTTGTTGCATGGCCAAATTATTAAGTAGGAGAATAATCAATGAGAAATCGAGGACGAGTCGGGGTTGCGCTGCTGCTGACATTTGCGTTCACAAGCGCGTACGCTTATCAGCCGAAGGTTGAAATTGTGGAGACCTTTGAAAACAGTCGAGTCGTTGCGTTTGTTGACCCAGCCGATCTCGAAAATTACCCAGCTTGGTCACCCGAACAAGATGCGCAACCTCCGGTCTCCATTCGCGAGGCAATTGGCCGGTTCCAACAGCGATCGACCAAAAACAAAACCAATCCGGGCAATATAAAGGAGATTGAGCTGAAGGAACTTCCAGGGTATCAACACCATTGGCACTACCTCATAAAAACAAAATCAATGCGAGACGGAAAACTTAAGAGCCATGTCTATGTTATTTTGATGAGCGGCAAAGTGATACCTGCGATGGTAGAGCCAGAGTCGTATAAATAACGCAAAGCGGATGCTTGATAGGGCTCCCTGTTCAAGAGACTCAGTCAGCTTTTCGAAACGTTGTCTTAGTAGAGTCATGCATCCTGGATAGTTCGGCCATTCAAGCCGTCGCGGGCTCCATTTCGCCCCGAAATGCTTGAATGGCTGCGATGGGGCCAGCCAAAACCAGAATATCTCCTGCATCGAAGCGGTGGTTGACGCCGCGACTCAGGTAAACAAGATCGTCCCCGAGTTCTTTATCGATGATCGCAATTAAGATCACGCCTTTTTTTCGAAAATTAATTTCGTTGGCAAATCGACCTTCAAGCGGGGAGTGTGGTTGGATTGGTAGTTCCGCGATTCTTAGATCGTTTTTCCCGAAAACAATGGTATTGAGCGCTTCGCTAACGGCGGGTTTGGTGAGATTGGTAACAATATGTTGTGCCGATGCGTCATACACGTCGATAATGACATTGGCACCGGCATAGAGCATTTTTCGACTGTTTTCTTCGGAGTTGCTGATGGCAACAATATTGGCGTCGTGATAGACCTCGCGCAAAGAGAGAATAAGAAAGAGATTGTTCGCCGTGTCGTCCATGGTGCAATACAACATATGCTGCGCCGGATCAATACCGAGCGCTCGCAGTGAGTCGCTGTCTTTTGGATTAAAACTCTTAAGGTCCTCAATGCCTGCTTCCACTGCAGCGGTATAATTTTTTTGGCGGAGTGTAGCTACGGTGACCAGATAGCCGGCCTCGCTCAAATGCTGGTAAAAGTGGCGTCCATACTTGCCAAAGCCAAACAGATAGACCCTCGGTTTGTCTGCGCGGGTCATACGGATACCTTGTGTTTAAAGTGAGAGACCGCCGTTTCGTGCCCGAGTATGACTAGATCGTCTCCGGCCTGCAGGCGTACCTGATTATCGGGATTGAACAAAAAGTCTTTGCTGCCTGCTGTATTGGGACGAACAATGCCTAAAATGATCAGGCGAGAGGTTAATGCAGAGAGCTCCCCTAAGTTTCGATTGTTTAGGGCATCTCCTGTTTGCACTTTAATTTCGTCGATTCGGCTGTGCGTTTTCTGTGTGACAATTGAGCGCAGCGCTTCAAAGGCAACTGGTTCCCCGGCATGTACAACGCCCATCATGGCCGTGATTTCTTCTGGAATCACAACATGATCAATGCCGGCAAAACGCAGTTTTGCCGCAACTTCCCGGTCGCTGCAACGCACGGTGACCGGAACCTTGGGGGCGAGGCTTTTTACATTGATCGCAATGAATGCATTTTGTTCATCATCCGGTGTCAGGCATAATACATGAGAAACCCGCTCGGCGACCCGCATCTGTTGGAATGTCGCAGCCTGAGTGGCATCTGTACAAATGCTCCGATAACCCATGACATGCGCTTCATGCGCATTGTCTTCACTATTGTCAAGAATAATTAATTCGACACCTTCATGCTGCAGTCCTTGCGCAATCTTCCTTCCCATGGTGCCGAAGCCGCATAGCACGACAACATTGCTTTTCTTTCCTACCTCCTGCATAACCCGACCCTCGCGGAGTTCCACGAGACGCTCGCTGAATGATGACACAATGATGGAAGTCATGAATGCGATTAAGCCTACCCCAGTCAAGATGATCAACATTGATACTACGCGACCCTCTGGCGTCACTGGAGAAATATCTCCATAGCCGACTGTCGAGATGGTCACCAAAGCCCAATAGAATGCCTCGAACAGATTATGGATATCTGGATTGTCGCCATCGCCCTCGAAGACGTAAAGCATGATCCCGGCGATAAACACAAAAAATGCTGTCAGTGTCAATAGCGTGATCAGCTCGAATTTCTTGCTCTTTAATATGAAGAGAAAACTACTCAGACTGCGCGCGTAACGCAACATCTTAAATGCGCGAAAAAGCACTAGAATCCGCAGGATTCTTATTTGTCGATAGCTTGGTAGAATTGCGATGAGATCAATGATCGCAGAGGGTGACGATATATAGGCCCATTTATCGGTAAATGCCATGCCAACCAAAGCGCGTAAGCGTAAAGGGTGGTCGAGATACTGGGCTTCTTCGTGTTTTTGGATCAACATTTTATGAATATCGCTGTAAACCCACATACGCAGCAGATATTCAGTAATGAATATAGAAGTAACAAAGTATAGGTCGTAATGGTCTAGCCAAAGCGGGACCGGCTCCTTTACCTCGATAACTAGTATAAAAACACTGGTGAGTATGATAAAGATCATAAACAGATCAAACCAGCGTTTGTAAGGATAGTTGTCGTTTTCTAGTAAATCATAAAAAAATGATTTAACGCGCTGATAGCGTAATGAACCGTCGAGTTGGTAAGCAATCGCGATGATCTGTTGAACCGCAAAATGCTCCAATCGTGTCATTGGTCGGCTGCGATGTTTTCCAAAGGAAAAAACCGGTGCTCTACAGGGTCGAAGTACTCAAGTTCACCTGAGTCGATGTGATAGTACCAACCTTGAATAAACAATTCGCCCGCGCGTACTTTTTGTTTTACCAGAGGGTAAGTCATGAGATGGGTTAATTGCTCGATAATATTGAATTTCTCAGTGGCTACGAACAGTTTTTTAGGATCATTGACGCCTACCAGCGTTTCGGCTTTCTCTTTAGCAGGTTGCGCAAAACGCAACCATTTCTCTATGTGGGAAATTTCGACTTCGTGCGGCAGGTCTTCATATAGTGCCTTGCAGGCACCGCAGTCGGTGTGTCCACAGATAATAATATTTTCGATGTGTAACTCGAAGATCGCATACTCGACTGAAGCGGGTATGGCGGAGCATTCAGAATTCGGGTCGAAAGGTGGCACGATATTGCCAATATTGCGATCGATGAATAAGTCTCCCGGATGGGAGTGCGTGATTAGAGTGGGTACAACCCGGGAATCACTGCAAGAGATAAAGAGCGTTTTCGGGCTCTGACCCATTTCTGCCAACTCTTTGAAGCGTTCGGCATATTCTTGTTTGTAAATTCGCTTGAAGTCTTGATGGCTCTTTGCCAGTGTTTCTACGCCCATAGCGCTACTCCGGATTGGTGCATACAAGTAAAGGAAGCTCTGATTAATTCGTAACACGGCATCTTGCGGCGCAAAATCGCCCGCTTCTGCGTGGCGGATCTTCGCAATAGCCAGCTATTACCTGCGATCCGCGCCTTGAACGGGACGATTTTTCACCACAAGCTGCTCGCGCCAGAATGAATCAGAGCTTCCTTAACAGGCTGTTGTAAAATTCTCAGGTGAGTGCGAGACAATGCAAAATCTGGAGAAAAAGCGCAGTTTACACGCAGTAAATGAGCATTTTGAGCCACAATTAACGCTGGATCGTGTCAGCTGAGAGTTTTTCAACAAC
>JANTGD010000116.1 GCA_024763135.1 Thiotrichales bacterium
ACTCGTGGTCACCTTATTGGTGATGAGAGGGTTTTCTGATTTGCCAGGTGCATCAAGAGCTTGCGTGGACTTTTGTGATCCAACTGAGGTTTTTAGGTTCAAGGAAGCTCTGATCAATTCGTAATCCGACATCTTGCGGCGCAAAATCACCCACTATTGCGTTGTGGATCTTCGCAATAGCCAGCTATTACCTGCGACCCGCGCCTTGAACTGGGCGGTTTTTCACCACAATCTGCTCGCGCCAGAATTAATCTGAGCTTCCTCAATATAATACCAACACATTTTGTTCCCCCAGCAACCCCCGCAGCTGGTGCAGGCAATCATCGGTGGGCGTGACCTGCCAGTCCGCCGACAATCGGATCTCTGCTTTTGCCTGACCATTATGATATTCGAGTAAGATGGGACACTGGCCCTCGCGGTAAGGTTCCAAAACAGTGGCCAGGCGTTGCTTATTTCCGTTAGCCAGTAAATTCGCATTGGTTTTCAGACGCAGGTAGCGTGCATATCGCGCCCGCGCCCCTTCGATACTGTAGACTTCGCTTCCGCGCAAACGGTATTGACCTGAAAAGTCGTCAAACGCCAAATGGCCTGAAACCACCAGAATACTGTCTTTCACCAGCAGACTAGCGCAGCGTTCGAAGTCTTCCCCAAACAAGGAGACCTCGATTCGCCCTGAGCGGTCGTCAAGCGTGACAAACGCCATTTTGCCGCGTTTTCCGGCCCTGGTGCGTATTGTCAGAACAAGCCCTGCGATGACAACTTCGCGATCTCCCTGCCGCTTGTGCCCATCGCTGGGTGGCTCCATTGCTAGTTCACTAATGCGCGCGCTCGTAAAAGTTTTTAATTCTTCTAAATAGCGGTTGATTGGATGCCCGGTCAGATACAGGCCCAGCGTCTCTTTTTCCTCCGCCAGGCGCCGGCTTTCCTCCCACTCAGGTTGCGCTTCCCTGGCCTCTTCTTCGATCACCACTGCCGCCCCCCCAAATAGATCCACCTGTCCGACCGCAGCATCGCGATGATGTTGGTCGGCTCGCATCAATGCATCGGGGAGCCAAGCCATCAGACTTGCCCGGTTGGCACCGAGGCTGTCCATCGCCCCGGCGCGTATCAGGGCCTCCAGAACTCTACGATTCAGCTTTTGGGTATCCGCACGCCGACAGAGTGCATCGATAGAATCAAACGCCCCCTCGCGCTGGCGTTCTTCAATCAGGCTCTCGATAGCGCCTTCCCCCACACCTTTGATTGCGCCCAAACCATAAAGAATCTGGCCGTTTGCCAGTGCGGTAAAGCGATACCCCGAACGATTGATATCCGGTGGTACCACTTCGAGCCCTGAATCTCGACAGTCGTCGATCAAGGTAACGACTTTATCCGTATTGTCCATATCAGCAGACAAGACCGACGCCATGAATTCGGCGGGGTAATGGCGTTTCAGCCATGCGGTCTGATAGGAAAGTAACGCATAGGCCGCTGAGTGGGATTTATTGAAACCATAACCGGCAAACTTTTCCATGAGATCGAAAATGTACGTAGCCGTATCGACCTCTACCCCACGATCAGCCGCTCCTTGAAGAAAAATCTCCCGCTGCTTGGCCATTTCCTCGGCTTTTTTCTTACCCATGGCGCGACGCAAAAGGTCTGCGCCTCCCAGAGAATAGTTGGCCAGGACCTGCGCGATCTGCATGACCTGTTCCTGATACAAAATCACGCCGTAGGTGGGTTTAAGAATGGGTTCCAAATCAGGATGGGGATATTCGACCTTGGCGCGTCCGTGTTTTCTGGCGATAAAGTCATCCACCATGCCCGATTGCAGTGGGCCTGGGCGGAACAACGCGACCAACGCCACGATATCTTCGAAGACATCGGGCTGCAGGCGTTTGATCAAATCCTTCATCCCCCGGGATTCCAGCTGAAATACCGCGGTAGTCTGCTGCTGTTTCAGCAGTTCGAAAGTCTCAGGATCATCCAGCGGGATTTGCGCAATATCCACTTTTGCGTCATCTTCCTGGTGGAGATTGATCGCGCGTACGGCCCAGTCGATAATGGTGAGAGTTCGCAGCCCGAGAAAATCGAACTTCACCAAACCAATCGCTTCGACATCGTCCTTATCAAACTGTGTAACCAGGTTGCCGCCTCCCGGTTCGCAATACAGCGGGGTAAAGTCGGTCAGCCGCGTCGGTGCAATCACCACTCCACCCGCATGCTTGCCTGCATTACGTGACAATCCTTCGAGTTTCAGGGCCAAGTCGATCAGCGCTGTCACTTCTTCTTCCTGTTCATAGGCTTTATGCAGATCCTCCGACTCCTGCAGCGCCTTGGTCAGCGTCATACCAATTTCGAAGGGCACCAGTTTGGCAATTCTGTCGACAAATCCATAGGGTTGGCCGAGCACCCGTCCCACATCACGCACCACTGCCTTGGCCGCCATCGACCCGTAGGTAATAATTTGCGAAACTTTATCGCGGCCGTACTTTTGCGCCACATAGTCGATGACCCGATCCCGGTTTTCCATACAGAAATCAACATCGAAATCCGGCATGGAAACACGCTCAGGATTGAGAAATCTTTCAAACAGCAGGTCATAGGCCAGTGGATCGAGGTCGGTAATTTTCAATGCGTAGGCTACGAGCGAACCAGCACCGGACCCGCGGCCCGGACCAACCGGTATTTGGTTGTCTTTGGCCCACTGGATAAAGTCGGCCACAATCAAAAAATAACCAGGAAAACCCATCTGGGTAATCACGTCGAGCTCGGTTTGTAACCGAGCATAGTAGGGCTGGCGGCGCGCTTCGGCGTCCGGACTGTCCAAAGGTACGAGGACAGCCAGCCGCGCCTCGAGACCCCGGTACGCCTCCTGAGAGAAAAACGAGTCCACGGTCATCCCGGTGGGAATCGGAAAATCAGGCAATACCGGTTTACCTAGTTGCAACACCACACTGCAGCGACGAGCGATTGCTACCGTGTTTTCGAGGGCTTCAGGGAGATCCGCAAACAGCGTGGCCATTTGCTCTGGGGATTTGAGATACTGGGAATGCGTATAACGTCGGGGGCGATGTTGATCATTGAGGACCTGGCCATCATGAATACAGACACGCGCCTCATGGGCTTCGAAGTCCTGTTTATCCAAAAACCGGACGTCATTCGTTGCAACCACTGGCAAATCGACAGTTTGCGCCAGCTTGACCGCAGCTTCGATATATCGACCTTCATTAGTACGACCGGTGCGCTGCAGTTCCAAATAAAAACGTCCTGGAAAATGCGCTTGCCAAAAACTCAGTTCGGCTTCAATCACTGGTTCGTCCTGATTCAACAGAGGCAGACCCAGGGGACCATGCATCCCGCCGGACAATACAATCAAGCCAGCGCTACGCTCGGCCAACCAGGCTTTTTCCATGCACGGCGGGCCGCCTTGCTGACCGGCCTGGTAACTCAATGAAATCAATTCGGTGATATGCCGATAACCAAGTGCATCCTGACACAGCAGCACAATCCGCGTCAGTCTGGAGCGGTCCTGCGCATCGCGCAACCACGCATCCACCCCAAAAATCGGTTTGATCCCTTTGGCCAGCGCTGCCCGATAGAATTTCACCATGGCAAACAGGTTACTTTGATCGGTTAACGCCACCGCGGGCATCCCGAGTTCCGCGACTCGTTCCATCAAAGGCTTCACGCGTATCAATCCATCGACCAGCGAGTACTCAGTGTGCAGATGAAGATGGACAAAATTTGGTTTATTCACGTTCGATATCCAATATGCGCGCGACAGGGGCAAAACTGCGCCGATGCTGCGGTGTCACTCCCAGTGCCACTAGCTGCTCGCGATGTTCTTTTGTGGGATACCCCTTGTGCCGATCAAATCCATAGCCAGGGTAACGTTCATGCAAACGTTGCATTTCCGTATCGCGTGCCACCTTGGCAATAATTGCAGCAGCACTGATCTCTGCCACACGTGCATCACCTTTGACAATGGCCTCCGCCGGGCAGGATAAGCGCGGTAGATGCCGGCCGTCGACCAAGACACGCTGTGGCACAACCGGCAGCCCTTCCACGGCACGTTGCATTGCAAGCAGGCTGGCTTGAAGAATGTTCAGCGCATCGATTTCAGCGACGTCGGCACGTCCGAGCGACCAGTAACGCGCTCGCTCACGGATGGCCGCTGCCAATGTTTCGCGTCGCAAGGGACTCAGGAGTTTCGAATCTTTCAAACCAGCAATCGGGGTTTGCGGATCAAGCACCACCGCAGCCGCGACTACCGGGCCTGCCAATGGACCCCGCCCAACTTCATCGACCCCTGCAATCAGTACTTCGCACATGGCTATTGTTCCATCCAAAACCCAATTTCGGACCCGTCATGATCCGTCACCTCGAGGCTGAGAATCAAGGGGCGGCCGCCAAAGATTTTACCTCGAGCCCTGCTTTGATATGTTAATCTTCGCGGATTCTTGAATATGGCTAGCAATAGAGGAACACCGTGATGAGCGCGAAGGAACTAGTGATTGAAGATTTAGAAACCGGCACCGGCGAAACAGCCTCGAGCGGTCATACCGTAACGGTCCATTACACGGGCTGGCTCGAAGACGGGAGCAAATTCGATTCCAGTCTCGATCGGAATACACCATTCGACTTCAAACTCGGTGCAGGCCATGTCATCCAAGGCTGGGATGAGGGGGTGGTTGGAATGCAGGTTGGCGGGAAACGCCGCCTTACGATACCGTCTGAGATGGGCTATGGCGCGCAGGGCGCCGGCGGTGTGATCCCCCCAGGCGCGACCCTGATTTTCGAGGTTGAATTGCTGGCGGTAGACTGAGCGGCATGGCGATTCGTTGCGCCGTCATTGGCGTGGGCTATTTAGGCAAGTTCCATGCCCAGAAATATGCTGCATTGCCTCAGGCTCAGCTGGTGGCCGTAGTCGATCCGGATCCCTCAGCCGGTCAACCGCTGGCGGAGTCATTGCAGTGCGACTATATATCGGATTACCACGCTATCCTCAATGAGGTTGAGGCGGTCAGTATTGTTGCACCCACGACCTTGCATCATGCCATAGCCAGCGATTGCCTCAGTAACGGCTTGCATGTGCTCGTCGAAAAGCCTGTGACTACCACGGTTAGCGAGGCCGATGATCTGCTCAGACTGGCGCAAGCCCAACATAAAGTGCTGCAAGTGGGGCATCTGGAGCGCTTCAATTCAGCGGTGCTTGCGCTGGGCGAGCGCATGACAGAAGCGCCACGCTTTATCGAAGCCCACCGCCTGGCGCCCTTTAAACCCCGCGCCACTGATGTTGATGTAGTGCTGGACCTTATGATTCACGACATCGATATTATTCTAAATCTGGTTAAAGCCGACGTAACCGAGATACGCGCCAGTGGAACCTCCGTGCTATCAGATTCTTTAGACATCGCCAATGCGCGCATCGAGTTTAACAATGGCTGCGTTGCCAATGTGACTTCGAGCCGGGTCAGTCAGAAATCCGAGCGGAAAATGCGCCTGTTTCAACAAGATGCTTATCTTGCCGTCAACTTTCAGGAAAAGCAGTTGGATATTTACGAAAAAGGTGATGATGAGATGTTTCCTGGAATCCCGAATATCGTGCATCAATGTAAAACCGGCGGGCCAGATGACGCGCTGCTCCTGGAAATCGAAGACTTTCTAAGCGCCATCCAAAATAACCGCAACCCCCTGGTCACTGGCGAAGACGGACGTCGCGCATTGGCCACTGCCATTGCTATAAAGAAACTGGTGCAGGGGTAATTGCATTTTCTTACTGAACCCATTCGAACACAGATAGCCGGGAGCCTGACATGCTACCAATGGTCGATCTAAAGACGCAGTATCAGCAGCTTAAATCCGAAATTGATACTGCCATCTCCCAAGTACTGGAAAGTACGCAATTTATAATGGGACCACAGGTGCGTACATTTGAGCAGGAAGCCGCTCAATATCTTGGCGTACCCTATGCGGTGGGCTGTGCTTCAGGTACAGACGCTTTACATCTTGCATTGCGGGCCGCTGGAATTGGACCCGATGATGAAGTCATCACCACACCTTTTACCTTCATTGCTACTGCCGAAGCCATTCGCTACGTGGGAGCGAAACCGGTGTTTGTCGATATCGACCCGCATACCTACAATCTCGCTATCGACCAAATCGAGGCAGCCATTACCCCCGCGACCCGGGCTATTCTGCCGGTACATCTGTTTGGACAACCGGTTGATATGGCTGGCGTGCTGGCGATTTCAGATGCACATGATCTGCTTACGATCGAAGATTGCGCCCAGTCGTTCGGTGCTGATATTGATGGTCGCCAGACCGGCAGTCTCTCTCTGGCTGGTTGTTTCAGCTTTTTCCCCAGCAAAAACCTGGGGTGCTATGGTGACGGTGGTATGGTGTCCACCCAATCACAGAGTGTTTATGAGCGTTTGCTGAGTCTCCGGAACCACGGCAGTTCTCAGCGTTATCACCACCAGGAAATCGGCTATAACAGTCGCCTCGACGAAATTCAGGCTGCAATTCTCCGCGTCAAGCTGCAACATGTCGATCGTTTCAATCAGGCCCGGCGGAGAGTGGCGGAACGCTACCGCGACGCCCTCACCGCGATGGGAATTCAAGTGCCGCTCGAAGACGGGATCGGCACCCATGTCTACCATCAGTATGTCGCCCGTTCTCCGCAGCGTGACCGAATTCTAGCGCATTTGCAAAAGTCGCAGATTGGCTGCGCTATCTACTATCCAATACCGCTGCACCGGCAAGATGTGTTCGCCGCTGACTATGCAGACACTTCTCTGCCTGTGGCCGAGACAGTATCCAAGGATTGCTTTGCTCTGCCCGTCTTTCCGGAAATGACTGACACCCAGATTGATACCGTCCTACATGCGATCGAGCAAGCCATCGGCTAAACGCATATGCATCGTGGCAGGTGAACCGTCGGGCGACATGCACGCCGCTGGCCTCGTAACTGAGTTAAAGGAACACGATCTGCCATTGCAGATTGAGGCAATGGGTGGCGATGCCCTCAAACGCACGGGTGCCGAGATCCTCATCGATAACCGCGAGCTCGCGGTGGTGGGGTTGGTGGAAGTCCTACGACACTACCCGACGATTCGTCGCGCCCTCAAAACCCTGGAAAAGCGTTTGGAAACCCATCCACCGGATCTGTTGGTGCTGGTTGATTACGTCGAATTCAATCTGCGACTTGCGCGGCACGCCAAACAATTGGGCGTTCCTGTGTTGTTTTATATCAGCCCGCAGGTCTGGGCCTGGCGGCCCAAACGGGTTAAAAAAATTGGTCAGCGTATTGATATGATGGCCGTGATCTTTCCGTTCGAGGTCCCCTTCTACACACGTTATGGCATTCCAGTGCGCTACGTGGGCAATCCGCTGGTCGGCAAAGTCAAACCAAGTCGGCCGGCCAGCGAGCTGCTGGTGGAACTCGACCTGACCCCCGATCAACCTATTATCGGGCTGCAACCGGGTAGTCGTTTGAGTGAACTCACGCGCTTGGCCCCGCTGTTTACCCGCACAGCCCTTGCGATCAACAAATTACGCCCGGACATACAATTTGTCGTCCCGGTGGCACCAGGACTGTCGCGGCAAACCGTCGAAGACCTGACACGTGCATTCCCTGCTCTTCGTTTGATACAAACTCCCAACCCTTATGACGTGATGCAACTTTGCCAAGTGATTGTAACGGCTTCCGGGACAGCAACATTGGAAACCGCCTTGATGCGTGTGCCCATGTTGATCGCGTATCAAGTTGCTCCGCTGAGCTATGCGATTTTTCGCAGACTCATCAATATTGAGCATATTGGGCTGGCCAATATTGTTGCTGGCCGGCGCGTCGTTAAAGAATTTATTCAAAGCGATGCAACACCAGACGCATTGGCCAATGAGGCGCTCAGGCTACTGGACGACAAAGCCTACCGCGCTGAAATCCTAAGAGGCTATGATCTGATCGCACAGAATCTGGGACAGCATCACGGCTCGACCGCAATCGCTCAACTTACGCTGGAGATGTTGCAGGCTGAGCAGAACTGACAGGACCTCGCGTTGACTGATTGAGTGCCTTAGTCTGAGTGTTTGCTTGGGGTATACAGTGGTGTCGGAAAAGCTGTGACTTTGTCATCGAGTTTGGTAATTTTGGATGTGCCGCGCTGTTCTACTTCATCAATGCGCACTACCGCATGCATTGGGACATAGCTACGTCTCACCCCGCTAAACTCCTTTTCGAGCCGTTCTTCGGCGGGATCCACAACCACGCCACTTCGTTCACCGAATACTAATTCCTCGATGACAAGGAAGCCGAAAAGATCGGCTTGATACACTCGTTTTGCGAAGATTTCATACACTTCACCTCGATTGATGAACTCAACACGATACAACTGGCTGCGACTCATAACACTCTCAAGTACCAACTGATAGACAAACAAACTGTTAAGAATAACAAAATAACATCCCAATTCGCGCCACGAACCGTTAAACTGCAAACAAGTTCAGACAAACTGTAGGGTCATACTAAGACAATCCTAAGTAAAAAAGCCTCCTACGGAGCGTCCCAGATTCTACGGGTCAAGGCGCGGCTCACCGGCAATGGCTGTCCTTGCCAATCCGTGCAGCACCGGCCCGTAACATCTGGGACGCTACCCGCGGGCAAGTTCTCTGGGGCCTTGCACCGGCTTGTACCTGAGGGCTCTAAGACCCTCTGAATCAGGCTTTATTTTGGATTGTCTTAGTTATCAGGGGGTACCACCTAATTGGTCACATTTGCTTACACCTTATTGTGCGAAGGTGACTTACTCGGAATTGCCTTAGTAATAGCCTTCCAGGAGGCTGTCCGCGAATCGCAGACTTGCAAGGGGAATATGAGTGGGATCCCCCCTGATTTGTAGATGATAGCAGCGCTTTTAACAGGCTGTTGAAAAACTCTCAGGTGAGTGCGAGACAAGGCAAAATCTGGAGAAAAAGCGCAGTTCACACGCAGTAAATGAGCATTTTGAGCCACAATTAACGCTGGATCGTGCCAGCTGAGTGTTTTTCAACAACCTGTTAAACGAGCATTAGGGGGAAATTTAGCCAAATACTGCTTTTCTTCAGTCGCCGCTCTATTCCCGGATAACCGCATTGTCGAAGTTGTCCACTTGCAGAGAACATTCGTTAAAGCGACGCAAAAGACTTTATCGGCCGAGTCGAAAATCCCTGCGATATGCGAGCGGCCCCAAAACATCGCAAAAAAACCCGCGTAACCGGTGCAGGTAGTGCAGCTATCAAGCCCTATCAACTCGATGGCGGGGCAGCAAACAGCGCGCACCGGGGTTTTCGGGCTGGGCAGGCGCCGGCAACAGTCTCGGAGTCACAACTAGTACCTCGTCCAGCTTAAAATGACGGGCGCAGTTGTCCTGTCCGCCTACCCAGGCATGCAGACAGGACAATCCTTCGGGCGATTCTGTGATGCTACGCCTCGGTGTTGCAGTGCTTGCCAAGGACGCGGCCATTGCCTGCGCACTGCGCCTTGATGCGCAGCATCACA
>JANTGD010000117.1 GCA_024763135.1 Thiotrichales bacterium
GCTCGCGCAAAAGTAGCTAGCCAAACAGATGATGACATTACCGCAGGCCTTTAGCCCGTTAACGAGGATCTATCATTTCCGAAGACTTGCGCCTGAGAGCCTGCCGAGCATGGGAATCGTGGTGTAGAGACGCGATTTTGAAACCCTTGTATGCAACGAATTGAGTCACAACAAGCGGCGAAAATTCATGCACCCACAGCAGGCCATATAGTCTCAAACAGACAAAACACGCACTTCATTATAATGGCTTGCTTTTAGTACGCTCTTGTTGCCCAAAATCGTCCCGGACGCGACGTCTCGCTCGGCACAGGCTTGACATCGCCTAAACTACGAACGGCGGGGTATTATGGCAAGCCGCACAGCGGAACACCAACTGTTGTTCCCCGATAGACGCCATTTCAGCGCGTTTTGGGTGGTGTGACGCGCTGCGACTGTTGGCGCCCTAAGGCAGTGTCCTTGATAGGTTGAAAAGACACCGGCATGGCCGGCTGTGTGACTTGTCGCAGCATCACAGGCTGAAACCTGCCACTCTGCTCAAACTTTCCCATCCACCGGCGCAACCCAAAAAAACTGGCGGCAAATCCAAGCAAGCCACACACTATAACGATGGCTTCTGGTGGCGCAAACATCCACTGCACCAAGCCCCCAGCGAGCAAGAGAGCGAGCACAGGTAGGAGATAAACCAGGAGTGCCCCACGCACCAAACTTCCCTCGTCCAGACCTAACACAACCCAATCACCTGCCTGACTACCCAGCGGGTTTTTCACACGAATCAAACTCTGCTTGTGACCAAACAACTGGCCCAATGCCGCCGTACCGCAACCTTTACGCGCATCACAATGCCCGCAAACTGATTTCCGCTGAATCTCCGCCCAGGCATAGGCGCCCTCGGTTCTCGCTACCACGGCTTGCTCTTCAATCATTTCTTTGGCTATGTTCTACAAAACTTACAGGAGATGCTGATGAGTGTGATTCTAACAGCTGGAATATGAGTGATGCGCAATTCAACACGTTACGTCCTGTTGTATCGGACATGATAGGCAGCGGTGCGAGTTTGCGACGTGAAGTGTCCCCGCAGGCTAACGGTGATATCAATCGTTGCATAAGTTTGTGCAGGTTTGTGCACCCTTACCTCCCGTTGAGGGCGACAGAATGATTGTGCAAGTAACGATTGATATTCAGGAATCGGCCGACTCCTGATGAATTGCGCCAGCCAGCTTTTCGATGGTCGCGACCGGAACAGCCCCCATGACTACAACCCGCCACCGGTCATGCGAAAGTGCGAGCAAGTGCAAAGCACCCGATGCAACAATCCTATTTTCCGGCATTTTCGAGAATAGGGAAGGATCGTCCTGCACAATAAAGATAGAGATCGTTGCAATCCCATCATCCACCACCACATGCTCTACAGGCTGGACCACACCCGGCAGGTTCCGATTTTGCACACTCACCACGCGAAACCCTTGCGGCAGCGCATCAATAAACCAACCATTGCTGAGATTAAAACGACGCGCCTCCCGGTCACCGGGTTCGAGAATCGTGAAATCCTTGCCGCGCATGGTGGCCTGCAAGGATGCCGTCGCCACCTTTTCTGGTAGTGTCAGACGAGTGAAGACCAATTGTTCCTTAGGTTGCCCAGCCTTATCGAGAACCTGCGATTTGAGCAGGAGGCCCGTTTCTTTCTCCAAACAAAGCCGATACCCATAGCGAAATGCATCGTGTGGCACAATGGACACCACCTGGCAGGCAAAATCCGCAACCTGCTCTTCACCCTCAAGATAGTAGTCATAATTTGGGCTGTCGACGGCAAAGCTCCGCGCTAGGTTGGCCAATGACCCTCCGCGGCGATTGACCAATACCAGCTTGTTCTGTGGAATCACATAAAACTGATGTTTGTCATCACGCACCCACTCTTTATCCTGACCTGTGACAGTCGAAATGCGTTCTCGCTCGCCGTGCTGATCAAACGCATGCACAATTGTCATGGTTTCGACCTTCGGCCCATTGATATAGATAAAACTGCCTTCGTAATTGAGATAAGCCTGCGCGGCACTCATTTTTTCTAACCACTGCTGTGCCGCAACGCGGTCATCTGCCCGGAGAGGAGAAATCGCAAGCAGCACGAGCACCCCCCCCCACCAGAACACCCATGGCAGTGATAAGGGTTGCACCAGATTTCGAAGGAATGAAACCAGTCCACACGACTCGTCGGGCCGCGTAGCGAGTACTTTACAGGGCATTTTCCGCCAAGTGTTTGGCGCCCGGGAGTTCGCGGGCAGCAGCGAGACGGCGACGAGCGGCCAGAACGATTGCACGCGCATCACTGCACGGCGGAAGTTCGTTACAAGGGAAATCAGATGAAGTCCCCGTACTCGGCGCAGACACGATCCACAGCAGTCAACTGTAAGATTCAGCATGAATGTGGCTGCCTCCCTTATTGCGCGTCGGAATCAAATCCCACAATCCTCACCTGAGGCAAAAACCCCATGTGGGCAGCGAACTCAGCGTGGGAAGCCAAAAAACTGTTCAATACCGTATCATCGAGGAAGACGGCTGCCCGCTGCGACGTAGCAGACGCCATTGTTCCCATTTGCGCTGGGGTCGGAGAGCTAACCGGGGTAACTTCTGTCGATTTGTCTGCTTCCGTCACCTCAGACTGGGCCACGGCTGATTCGGCACTCGCACCTGGCGCAACTGTTGGCTCCTGCAGAGTAAGGGAGGGACCCGCCGGCTCTGGAGCGACAGGAACAAGGTAACGGCTAACGAACAACAGCGAGAGCGCCGCGACCGACGCAGCTATCGCCACCCCTACGAAAGGTTTGAACCAATGGGTAGCGCGCTTGGCCTGTTTTTGCGATTGCGCAACGACATAGGCAGGTTGTTTTTCAATGCGCTCCATCACCGTTTCGGTGAATGCGGGATCCAACGCTTCGATGGGTTCCTTGCGTAAAATGCTTCCAATGACTTGATAACGGGTCCATTTTTCACGCAGCTCAGGGGATTCCAGGAGCTCATGAACCATTCTCCGGGCTTCAAAATCGCCCAGCTCATCATCAGTAAACGTCGACAACCTTTCCTGAAAAGGCGTTTTCATCTGCTTGCTCGTTTCCTTCTCCATGAACTATAGGCAATATCCGTTCAAAATAGTTCCACAGCAATGCGTCATATAATCCCTAAAGTTTTGCAGGACTTAGTCTGATCAACGGCTGAGCAGAGGTTCCAACACCTTGTCGATAACCTCTCGCGCCCGGAAGATTCTCGATCTCACCGTACCAATCGGGCACGCCATTGTACTTGCAATCTCGTCGTAACTCATGCCTTCGACTTCGCGTAACAAAATCGCGGTTTTCAGCTCCTGCGGCAGCCCCTCAATGGTCTGTAGCACGATTGTTTCGATCTCCTGAGCGAGCAACATACGCTCTGGTGAACCGATATCCCGCAAAGCAGCATTGTCTGAATACAGTTCTGCATCTTGTGCACTGATCTCAGATTCCGGAGTACGGCGCTTTTCCGCCACCAGATGATTTTTGGCCGTATTAATCGCAATCCGATACAGCCAGGTATAAAAAGCACTCTCACCACGGAAGGTTTCTAACCCCCTGTACGCCTTGACAAACGCCTCCTGCGCGACATCCAGGGCTATGCTCGGATCATTGACATAACGCTGCACCAGGGTGATTATTTTTGCCTGGTACTTTTGAACCAGTAGATCGAATGCCGCTTTGTCCCCTTTTTGGACCCGCAATACGAGCTCTTTATCCGTGACGTTGTCGCCACATGTTTTGGTATTCACGAAACACCTCTGAGTCTTTTATTATTTTCGGCATTCCATGCATCTTGTGTTTAATGCTTCCGGCGCCCCCCTGGAATAAAAGTCCTCCAAGAGATTTCCGATCATTATGGCAAAAAACCCGACGAAATGAACCTCCCGCAACAATCACAGCTTGAATTCAGTCACGATGTTCTGATTATTGGCAGCGGCGCGGCCGGCCTCACGCTCGCACTTCACTTAGCCAAGACGCACACAGTCGCGGTATTGAGCAAGGTGGAAATCACTGAAAGCAGTACGTTTTACGCTCAAGGAGGCATTTCTGCCGTGGTGGCCGACGATGATACGATCGAGTCGCATATTGCCGACACCCTGGACGCCGGTGCCGGCCTATGTGATCCCGAGGCCGTCGAATTCACGGTCAAACACGGTAAACAGGCGATCGACTGGCTGCTGGAATTGGGCGTGCCGTTTACCCGCCATCCGGACTCAGAAAAAGGAGGAGAGGCACTCCATCTGACGCGAGAGGGAGGACACAGCCATCGGCGTGTGGTGCATGCCGACGATGCAACCGGTCAGGCCATCGAAACCACGCTGGTCGCACAGGCACGGCGTCACGAAAACATCGAACTGTTTGAACATCATTTAGCAATCGACCTGATCAAGTCTCCGGATCCTGGTCCACGCCGCTGCATAGGTGCCTATGTCCTCGACAGAAACGCCGGGCACATCGATGTATTTCGGGCCAGCCATGTCGTACTCGCCTCCGGCGGTTCCAGTAAGGTTTATCTGTACACCAGCAATCCCGATGGCTCAACAGGAGATGGCATCGCCATGGCCTGGCGTGCAGGCTGCCGTGTGGCCAATATGGAGTTTATTCAGTTCCACCCTACCTGCCTTTACCACCCCAAGGCTAAATCCTTCTTGATCAGCGAAGCCGTCAGAGGCGAAGGCGGGGTACTGAAACTACCCAATGGCGAGCGCTTTATGCCGCGGTTCGACGCGCGTGCAGAACTGGCGCCCCGGGATATTGTGGCACGCGCAATCGACCACGAAATGAAACGTTTGGGTGTGGATCACGTCTACTTGGATATTTCACACCAATCTTCCGAGTTTATTATTCAGCATTTTCCAACCATTTACGCGCGCTGCCTCCAGTACGGTTTCGATATGACGCGCGAACCCCTGCCCGTCGTCCCTGCCGCGCACTACACCTGCGGCGGGGTCATGACTGACCTATATGCCCGCACCGACCTGAAAGGACTCTACGCGATTGGCGAGGTTTCTTATACCGGATTACACGGTGCCAATCGTATGGCCAGTAACTCCTTATTGGAGTGCTTGGTATTTGCCCGCGCTGCCGCGGAACAAATCAAAACCTCCAATGCAGAATCCCCTTGGCAGGGTACAATTCCAGCCTGGGACGAAAGCATGGTCACCGATTCCGATGAACACGTTGTGGTCACACACAACTGGGACGAGATTCGACGCTTCATGTGGGACTATGTGGGCATTGTCAGGACGACCAAACGGCTCGAGCGGGCCAAGCACCGCATCGATCTGCTACATCGAGAAATCTTCGAGTATTACTCCAATTTCAAAGTCACGGCAGATCTCATTGAACTGCGCAACCTTGCGCAAGTAGCTGAGCTGATCATCAGCGCTGCAATGTCCCGCAAAGAGAGTCGCGGGCTCCACTTTATCCGAGATTTTCCAAACCCCGACCCCACGCTCGATCACAAACCCACGATTATGACACCAGAGCGCTCGCATTGACGAAAAGACAAACCATCACTGCAATGTGCCTTGCAATCACCCGGAAAATGTCGCAACTTTTGACGAAAATCAAGACTAGTGTCAGGATTGGCGGTCTTTTGCAAACAATGACCGACCATCTTTAATGAGTGTTCATATTAAAACACCCGAAGAAATCGAAAAAATGCGCGTCGCCGGACGCCTTGCCGCCGAAGTGCTAGAAATGATCGAGCCCAAGGTAGAAGCGGGTATGACCACCAATGAAATCGATCAAATCTGTCACGACTATATTGTCAACGTACAACAGGCGATCCCCGCGCCGCTCAATTATCGGGGCTTTCCCAAATCGATCTGCACCTCTGTCAACCACCAGATCTGCCATGGAATACCCAGCGATAAGACTCTGAAAAACGGGGACATATTGAATATCGACGTCACCGTGATCAAGGACGGTTATCATGGGGACACCAGCATAATGATCATGGTAGGCAAACCCAAATTATTGGCGCGCCGGCTGGTTGAAACCGCCCGCAGAGCCATGTACGAGGGCATTCGCATCATCCGTCCAGGTATCACCCTGGGAGATATCGGCTATGCGGTACAAAGCTATGCTGAAAGCCAGCGTTTTTCTGTGGTCAGGGAGTATTGCGGGCATGGCATCGGCAAGGGTTTTCATGAAGAGCCGCAGATTTTGCACTACGGTAAACCCAATACTGGCCTGACCCTACAACCTGGGATGACCTTCACCGTCGAGCCCATGATTAATGCTGGCAAACGCCAAACGAAACTTTTACCCGACGGTTGGACAGTGGTAACCAAGGATCACAGCCTCTCTGCACAATGGGAGCACACCATCCTCGTAACCGAAGACGGCTACGAAATCCTCACATTGCGCCGTGGCGAAACCTTTGAGTACTAAGATCGATCCCATCTGCCGGCTGCCCAAGCCCGCGGTAGACCTGTCCGACTGGAGTGCGCAGCTGCTCGCCCTGGATCCGACCCCGAGACAGTACCGTCAGCATCTGCAAGCCCTCAAAGAGCATCTCTTTCAAGCCTTTGATCGCGGCTGTTATATCGATGATCTCATCAAGGATATGACACGCGGTGTAGATCAACTATTGAGTGTGATCTGGCGCCAATTCAATCTGGATCAACATCCCGGCGTGGCTTTGCTTGCGGTCGGTGGTTACGGCCGAAAGGAACAGCACCCCGCCTCCGATATCGACATCCTCATTCTCATCCCTGAGTTCCCGTCTGAGACCCTGCAACAAAAGCTCAGCGATTTCATTACATTTCTCTGGGATCTCGGCGTTGATCTTGGGCATAGCACACGGTCTCTCCCGGAATGTCTCGAAGAAGGCCGTAATGATCTGTCGATTGCCACCAATCTTTTCGAAGCACGCTTGGTAGCGGGCTCTTCCGAAGCGTTTCTTGCCCTGGAAGATGCCATCAACGGTCCTGAATTCTGGCCGAGTGTGGATTTTTTCCATGCCAAGGTTCAGGAACTCAAGCGCCGCCATGAACGGTTTGGGGAAAGTGGCAACCAACTGGAGCCAAATCTCAAAGAAGGCCCCGGCGGTCTGCGGGATCTGCAGACGATCGCATGGATTACCAAACGACACTATGAAGTCGATGCACTGCGCGAACTAATCGAGCGGGGCTTCATCTTAACCGACGAATACAACACCCTGTGCGTGGGGCGTGATTTTCTTTGGAAAGCGCGGTTCGCCCTACATCGTCTCACCGGTCGGAAGGAAGACCGCCTGCTGTTTGATCACCAGCGACGCCTCACCAGCATGCTGGGCTTTGATGGGGGCGGGAATCCGATCAAAGCGGTCGAAGACATGATGCAGCAATACTATCGTACGGTCACTGCCATCGCGCGCATGACCGAAATGCTGCTGCAACATTTCGAAGAAGAGATCTGCCTACGCGATCAACAGGAAAGCCGGGTTGAGCTGAATCAACGCTTTTTACTCAGAAACGGCTATATCGAGGTCCGTCACCCGGAACTCTTCGCACTCCACCCGCCATCGTTGCTGGAAGTTTTTCTGCTGTTACAACAATACCCGGATGCCAAAGGCGTGCGCGCCTCTACGATTCGGCAAATCAGGCGACATTTGCACTTGATCGATGATGCATTTCGTAATGACATCATCTGCCATAGCTTGTTCATGGATATTCTGCGCAGGCCGGTGGGGGTTTATCATGAGTTCAAGCGCATGCACACCTATGGTGTATTGAGCCGCTACATTCCCGCCTTCGAGAACCTGGTGGGACGCATGCAGTTCGACCTGTTTCACTTGTACACCGTGGACGAGCATATACTCATGGTGCTGCGCTATGTCCGCCGCCTGAGTGATCCACGCCATAAGGATGAGATCCCCGCTGCCAGCGAACTGTTCATGCATCTGCGCAAACCTGAACTGCTCTACCTCGCGGCGCTGTTCCACGACATTGGAAAAGGCCGGGGCGGAGATCACTCAACGCTCGGCGCTGTTGATGCTCGTGAATTCTGCCTGGCGCACGGTATTGGCGAAGAAGATACCCAACTGATCGTCTGGCTGGTAGAGCAACACCTCACCATGTCGATGATCGCGCAGCGCAAAGACATTACCGACCCCGATATCATCAATGACTTCGCCCTCACCGTGGTCGACCAAGAACACTTGGACTATCTTTATTTGCTCACCATCGCGGACATTCGGGGCACCAACCCCGAACTCTGGAATGGATGGCGTGCGAGTTTGCTGGCTGAGCTCTATAGACGCACCTCCCAGTGGATCGACGCCATGACCTCACCCGATGTGAGCCAAGCGGAAATCGTTGCTGATACCCGTCTGACCGCATTGCGAATGCTCACTGAGGAAGACATTGATGAGTCAGAAGTCATTAAAGTCTGGCAAAACCTGCCACCAGAGTACTTCCGGCGCCACAGTCCACAAACAGTCGTGTGGCACACGCACATGCTATTGGCAGCCAGCCCGGAAAACGATATCCAGATCGAGTTTATGCCGCGCTCGGTCCAACAAGCCACCAAACTCGCCATCTATGCGAAGGCTCATCGGCGTTACTTCAGCCTCGTGACCTGTACCATTGCGCATTTCGCTCTGAATATTGTCGATGCACGGATTTTTACGATCGATGACGAAATGTCTCTCGATACTTTCAGTCTGTTGGAAAGCGACGGCTCACCCTGTGAAGATGAAATCAAGCTCGGTGAGCTGCGCAATCGACTGATCGAGGTACTGCGTAACCCTGAATTGCCGCCGCCGCCCGTGCATCGCCGTTTGCCGAGACGTCTTAAATCATTCGAAGTCCCGGTGCAGATCCATATCGACAATCCAGAGCATAGAAATTACACCCAGCTGGAAATCATTGCCCAGGATCGACCGGGATTACTCGCGGACATTGGTTGCGCCATTTACGCTGCGGGCTTCGAAATTCAGGTCGCGCGAATAGCTACCGCCGGCGAACGTGCCGAAGACACATTGCAAATCACCACACCACAACATCAACCACTAAGCCTTCCAGAGCAAGAATCCTTACGCGAAACGCTGCTGGCAAGCCTTGAGAACTTTACGTCTTAGATATGGTGTTTTGACCTGCCCAAACCCAACGAACGTGGGTTATGTTGGGGACGGCAAATATCTCCCGACTCAGAGCCACATTGGGGCGGACAGGTCATGAAAGAGGATGTCGCAATAACCCTTGGAGAACAGACGAAAGCGGCACAGGTTGTGGTGAGCCACGGGAACCGGTACGCGGCTTATATAGGACTGGAAGTGCACAAGGACACGATTGCTGTGGCGGTCGCGTTACCAGGCCGCGATTAGCCCGTCTACCGGGCGGAGATTGCCAACAAACCCCGGAAAGTCGGCAAACGGCTGGATCGATTGAGTGCCGAGTTCGATGGTCTCATGCTGCAGTTCTGCTATGAGGCAGGGCCCTGCGGTTACGGACTG
>JANTGD010000118.1 GCA_024763135.1 Thiotrichales bacterium
CTGCCAGACTTTTTTATGAATCGAGGTGGTGTGTCACTGCGCCCGGGTGACGGCGTCATTCACTCCTGGATGAACCGAATGCTACTACCTGACACGGTAGGCACGGGTGGAGATTCACACACCCGTTTTCCCATCGGCATTTCTTTTCCGGCTGGATCTGGCTTGGTGGCGTTTGCGGCTGCAACCGGCGTGATGCCATTGGATATGCCTGAATCTGTATTGGTGCGCTTCAAGGGTGAGATGCAACCGGGCATTACTCTGCGCGACTTGGTGAATGCAATTCCTTACGCGGCAATACAAAAACGATTGCTCACTGTGGCGAAAGCGGGCAAGAAAAACGTATTTTCGGGTCGGATTCTGGAAATCGAGGGATTGCCTCAGCTCAAAGTGGAACAGGCCTTTGAGCTTTCGGATGCTTCAGCGGAACGGTCTGCGGCCGGCTGCACCATTAAATTGGACAAGGCTCCCATTATCGAATACCTGAATTCAAATATCACCATGCTCAAATGGATGATTGCGGAAGGTTATGGAGATGAACGTACCTTAAGTCGGCGCATCGAGGCCATGGAAGCCTGGATTGCTGATCCGCAATTGATGGAAGCCGATCCTGATGCGGAATATGCAGAAGTGATCGAGATCGATATGAGCGAGATCAAAGAGCCGTTACTGGCCTGTCCCAATGATCCTGACGATATCAAACCTTTATCGGCCGTTGCAGGTGACGTTATCGATGAAGTTTTTATCGGTTCGTGCATGACCAATATCGGCCACTTTCGCGCGGCGGGCAAGATGCTGGAAGCCTATGGCAATGCCGTCCCCACGCGACTTTGGATCGCGCCACCGACAAAAATGGATGAGCATGAACTCATCGAAGAAGGGTACTACGGTATTTTTGGCCGCGCCGGTGCGCGCACCGAGATCCCAGGCTGCTCACTTTGCATGGGTAATCAGGCGCGGGTACGGGACAATGCTACCGTCGTCTCCACCTCGACGCGAAATTTTCCAAATCGTATGGGTAATGGCGCCAATGTCTATCTCGCATCGGCCGAGCTGGCGGCAATCGCAGCGATTTTAGGAAAACTCCCGAGCGTCGAGGAGTATCTGGAATTTGCCGGGAAAATCGACACCCTGGCACCAGAGATTTATCGCTACCTGAATTTTGATCAACTACCCGAGTATCAGGAAGCCGCCGCGAAAGTGATACCCATCAAAGCCGCCTGAGCAGATCGAAAAAAGCCGTCCCGGGGCGCGCCTCGCCCCGAGTGGCTACGTTGGGTAAACAACAATTTACCCAACCGTATTACGATAAACGGCTGACGATAACCAGCCCTGCTTGCATCGTGTGGTAATCATTCTAAGAACACGTAGGCGTTCACCCCAGCACCTTAATCACGCCGACGAGTAGCCAATTGCTGGGAAGTGTTGTGTCGGTTAACCTCTAGCGTTTTCCTCTGCGGAGTTCCGCACAATTTCTGTGTTGGAATGGCTCATTACGAAGTAATACCAACCGGTATCGATTCTCTTGTTGATAGAGACAAGCAAGGCGGCTTTGGGTAAGGTAGGTAAGCTAAGCCCGACGATAAATATTCATTGTCCGACTGCTGCCCAGACGCTTGGTGTTGCAGTCCATCTATCGCTGCAGATGCGTATTCTCATGATCTCAGATGTGTACTTCCCCAGAATCAATGGGGTGTCCACATCGATTCAAACCTTCCAGCGATGCTTGCGTGAGCAGGGACATGTTGTGACCCTGGTCGCGCCGGACTATGGGGAGCCGGCAGAGGATGAGCATGGCATTGTGCGCGTGGGCGCACGCAAGGTCTGGACTGATCCCGAAGACAGAATGATGCGGTGGGGGGCATTTAAAACAGCCATCGCGGCGCTTGATGCAGCAGATTTTGACATCGTCCATATTCAAACACCGTTTCTCGCGCACCTTTGGGGGGTTCCAGTGGCCCGTCGCTGGGGACTTCCGGTCGTAGAGTCTTATCACACCTTTTTCGAAGAGTATTTTTACCACTATATTCGTTTTCTACCTCGCGCTTGGTTGAAGTTTGCCGCGCGCTATTTCTCGCGGCGCGAATGTCAGGAGGTGGATGGTCTGGTGGTGCCGTCGCAGCCCATGTTGGCCGTATTGCGGGGTTATGGTGTCAATACCGGTGCCAGGGTCATTCCCACTGGGTTGGATATGTCTCGATTTTCGCAGGGAGATGGATTGGCGTTTCGGCAGCGCTTTGGGCTTACCGCTGAGCAACCCCTGCTGATCCATGTGGGACGGGTGGCACACGAAAAGAATATTCCTTTTTTGCTCGAGGTCATGGCGCAGGTCGTCGAGCACTGCCCCGATGCAATCCTACTTATTGCGGGGGAAGGGCCTGCAGTGGACAGTCTGCAACAACAGGCGCGCCAACTGAGTTTGGAGCATGCGGTAAGGTTTATTGGGTATTTGGAACGAGAACGTGAACTCCCCTCCTGTTATCGCGCTGGAGATGTCTTCGTATTTGCATCGCGGACCGAAACTCAGGGGCTAGTGCTGTTAGAAGCGATGGCCTGCGGCACACCCGTGGTGACGACTGCGGTCATGGGGACGCGTGAAATCATGCAGGCTGAACAGGGCGGCATTGTGGTGGAAGAGAAGGTGGCCGATTTTGCAGCAGCAGTGTTGCGCTTACTCGCAGATCACGCCCTGCATCAACGTCTTTCTCAGGAAGCACGCCAGTATGCTCAGAGTTGGTCAGATACCGCATTAACGCAACGGTTGCTGGCTTATTACGATGGATTGATCAGCGCAGCTCATAGTTGATGGGAATGGAAAAACGCCACTCACTGCGAGAGATGCTTTGAGGAAAAGGTAAGGCGCCAGAGGTAGCGCGAATCGCTTCGATGGCTGCTTGATCTAAGCTACGGCTGCCAGAGCTTTTAACGACCTCAATGGCATAGATGGAGCCGTCCCGTCGGATGCTAAACGCAACGCGCACCTGGCCTTCGCGTCCTATACGACGGGCGCGCCGGGGGTAGCGTTTATGGGATTCGATCAATTGTTGTAGCCGGGCTTTGTAGGCCTCTTCTTCCCGCTGTATACGCCCAGCATCGATTGCTGGTTTGGGTGTACTTGCGATGGGAGCCTGAGCCACAGCAGTGGCGGGCGCGAACGCAGCTTGAGGAGGCGCCGCCGGGGGAGGAGTGACGTTCTCTAAAGGTTTTTCCTGGGGCTTGGGCTGAGGTTGAAACACTGGCTTCGGCTTTGGCTTTGGCTTCGGCTTTGGCTTCGGCTTTGGCTTCGGCTTGGGTTGGGGATGTGACTTCGCGACGGGTGATTCGGGGGCTGCCTGGGTGGGAGGAGCCGGTGGTGGTGCGGGAGCAGGAGCAGGTTGAAACATGCTCAGCGTCAAGGGTAGCGGTTGCGCTTGCGGTGCTTTGACTGCTGGGCTTTGGCCTCCGAAAAGAAACAACGACACCAAGCTTGCATGGAGTACCCCCGAGAGTAGCAATCCACGCGTGATATAGCGATTCAAGCGCTCTCCCGCGTCATAATAGAAAGGTGCTTTAATTGGGCTTGCTTGAGCAGGTCGATCACCGCGACGAAATATTCGAAACGCGCTGCTTTGTCCACGCGCAACACGATGGGCGTTTGTTTTTCGAGTGACTGCAACCGTTGTTCTAAATCGTCCAGAGAGAGCGCTTCACTGTCAAAGTAATAGTTTTGGGCAGCATCGATGGTGATTTCCACGAGCTGTTCGTCCTGCATGGGCTGCGCCGCTTCGGCTTCGGGGAGTTCAACCTCGATAATACCTTGCGCAATAAAGGACGCTGTGGTTAATACGATGGCAAGCAACACCAGCATAATGTCAATAAAGGGGATGACATTGATCTGGTCAAAGCGTTTCATGATTCGTTTTCCTTGTGTACCTGAGCGGACAGAGTGGCGCCAGAGCGTTGGCGCCATTGCGCGGTCAGCACCTCGACGCGCCTTAACAGGCTGTTGTAGAACATGATCGAGGGGATGGCGACGAGCAGTCCTGCGGCGGTTGCTTTGAGTGCAAGTGCCAGTCCCAACATGATCGCCCCGGGTTCGATTTTGCCACCTTGTCCAATATCGTAGAAAGTGATCAAAATACCGAGTACTGTGCCCAGTAGACCGATATAGGGCGCATTAGCGCCGATGGTGGAAATAATCGTGAGATGATTGGTGAGCGCAACCTGGAGTGCGTCGGGGTGCGTAAATCCAGCCAGCTCGACGCGTGCAAAGTACAGGTAGCGTTCGATTACAAAGGCGACCATCAAAAAGCTCATGAGCCCCAGCGTGCCAAATATCATCAAGTCGAGATTCGCTTTCAAAAATTCCATAGTCTTGCGTTCGGTTGTCATTGGCCCGGCGGCCGGGGGAATCCGTATACTATTACAGCTCGGGCATTGTCAATGTCACGGAGCGTATCTTTTCGCAGTAGGCTCCCCATTCGCTCACAGGCTTCTCAGGGGCTGATCGCTTGTAATATCAGCTTTTCGGCCGCAATTACGATTCCGGACAACGATTCGCTGCGGAGTGACCAATAATCAATCGCTTCCAATGTGCGTAAAAATTGGGGTTGCAACCACCGGATTGATTCATTGTGTTTGTTACAGCGTGGTGTTTTGGTGAATGCAGCCGAACGATCCGTCACTACGGGGCTTGATTCTTTCAGGAATTGTCCCTATTTACTGTGACTGATTGGGGTGAGCATGTCGCTCGATTGCCTGAAACCGGGTTTCCTTGAAGAATCACGCGGCCCGCTTTCAGGAGAGCTTTTTAGGCACCACTGGCCAGGTTCTATGCAATGACTGGGGTAGCGCAGGGTTTGATGATGAATCGTTTGAGGCAACCAGTCTTCTACAGAGATGGTTGTTCCTAGGCCACTGACGTTGCATGCTCGACTGAATCCCATCGTGTCACCACAGGAGTCGACGAAGAATGACGTATAAAACCGATTTGATGATATTGACGCGCCGACTGCATGTGGCGGCTGAAAAACGCGTACAACCCCTGCGTTGGCAACCCGCTGCAGATGTGTATGAAGGGCGAGATGGCTGGTTGATCAAGCTGGAGCTGGCGGGAGTCCGCTTCGAGGATTTACAGCTCCGCGTGACGGGCAATTTTTTGAGCGTTGCTGGACGCCGGGTTGATTTTGAACGCGAGCGGGGACTGAGACTGAAATCGATGGAGATCACCTATAGCGAGTTCGAGCGCGGTTTCGAATTTCCTGTGTCCATCGAGCAGGCCCGCATACTCACCGATTTTCGCAATGGCATGTTGCTGATACGGATTTTACTGGAGGCTTAAATACAATGACTGACGACGCCAACAGCTTTGAATTACCTATTTTCCCGTTGCGCAGCAGCGTGCTTTATCCCTATGCGCTGGGACCTTTTTCTGCCGGGCGCCGAGTCTCTATCGCGGCAATCGATGCGGCAGTTGAGAGCGAGCAAAAAGAGATCGCGGTGTTTGCACAACGGGATATTGCGGTTGATGTGCCTTCCGAGGAACAACTCTATCGCATCGGGACAAAAGCAGTCATTCGCCAGATGGCACGCTCCGAAGAGACCGTCGAATTGATTATGCAGGGCATAGAGCGCGTGCGCTTGCAGGCATTGGAGCAGCAGGATCCTTACCTCAAAGGCAAATTGGAATCATTGCCAATGCCAGAGTGGGAAGACACACCGGAAGCCGAAGCGCTCAAGCAGGAATTGATCAGCCTGTCCAAGGAATATCAAAGCATGGGGCAGATGTCGATGAGCTTTGATATCGAAGCTGCGGCATTGAAAATCGAAGATCCCATGCAACTGATCTACCTGTTGTCGATGGTGCCCAATCTTGATGCCGAAAAATCGCAAAATATTCTCGAAGCGGATTCGTCTTTGGAAGCCATGCGACTGTTGCACGAGTACCTTTCCCATGAACTCAAAGTGCTACAGTTGCGCAAGGAAATTTCCAATCAAGTTCAGGGGGAGATGGAGAAGAGCCAGCGCGAGCATTTGTTACGCCAGCAAATGCATGCCATACAACAGGAACTGGGTGAGGCCAATCCGGATGAAGCGGAAGTCAATGAGCTGCGCAAGCGACTTGGGGAAGCGGAACTCCCGGATTTGGTGCGAAAGGAAGCTGAGCGAGAATTGAGTCGCATGGAGCGTCTGTCTTCCTCGTCGCAGGATTATCAGGTAATACGCAATTATTTGGATTTGATTCTTGAGCTTCCCTGGAAAAAAGAAACCGAGGATCAGCTCGATCTGGTCCATGCGCGGCAAGTATTGGACGAAGATCATTACGGGCTGGATAAAATCAAGGAGCGTATCTTAGAACAGCTGGCGGTACTCAAATTGAATCCTGAGGCCAAAGCGCCAATCTTGTTATTCGTTGGCCCGCCCGGCGTCGGTAAGACATCCCTCGGGAAGTCGATTGCCCGAGCGTTGGGTCGGAGTTTCGAACGCTTGAGCCTGGGAGGGCTGCACGATGAATCTGAATTAAGGGGGCACCGGCGAACCTACATTGGCGCAATGCCGGGACGTATTATCCAGGCAATGCGACGAGCGGGCGTGCGCAATCCCGTTTTAATGTTGGACGAGGTCGATAAGCTGGGGCGCGATTTTCGTGGCGATCCGGCATCCGCCTTGCTCGAAGTGCTCGATCCAGCGCAAAATAATGAGTTTCGCGATAATTATCTTGATCTGCCATTCGATCTGTCGAAGACCTTTTTTATATTAACGGCCAACTCTCTCGATACCATTCCCGGGCCGTTGCTCGACAGAATGGAAATCATTCAGCTATCAGGGTATAGCGATGAGGAAAAATTAGAGATTGCACGCCGTTACCTGGTCGAGCGGCAACGTAAAGAAACGGGCTTGAAGCCTGAGCAATTTGTGTTGCCCGAAGAAACCCTCAAGGCCATTATTCAAAAATATACCCGCGAAGCAGGCGTACGTACTTTGGAGAGGACTTTGGGGCGTCTGGCGAGAAAGGTTGCGCTACAGATTGCGGAAGGCCAGCCTGGGCCCGAAAAAATTACTCCGGAGATGTTGCCTGAGTTGCTGGGTCCCGAGCCTTTCCACTTTGAAATGGCGAGAAAAGAATTACCACCAGGCGTGGCAGCGGGGTTGGCGTGGACCGCAACCGGCGGTGATGTGTTGTATATCGAGGCAATTCGCCTGCCAAAAGGAGACGGCCTGACGCTCACCGGCCAGCTTGGTGATGTGATGAAGGAATCTGCTCAGGCTGCGCGTGGCTGGGTCTTGGCCCATCACGAATTGCTGGGTATCGAAGATACGAGCGGCACTGTCCATGTGCACGTTCCTGCAGGTGCGATTCCCAAAGACGGTCCATCGGCTGGCGTCACCATGGCCACAGCTCTGGCGTCCGTCTATTCCGGCAATCCGGTACGCAGTGACACCGCAATGACCGGTGAGATTACCTTGACGGGCCTCGTGCTGCCTGTGGGCGGGATCAAAGAAAAAGTGCTTGGCGCGCGACGAGCAGGGATCAAGCGGGTCATTTTGCCCAAGCAGAATGAAAAAGACCTGGAGGAACTACCCGAAGATATTCGGAGTGAAATGACGTTTATTCTGGCTGAACGTGTCGAAGAGGTGCTCAAAGCCGCAATGCCAGTCTTTGAATTTACTTTGGAGTAACGACTCAGCTTACCCTTGGAATGCGCTAGCGCTGCATAAAAAAATGACAGTTGTAAACTCACATTTTTCGCCTTGATCTGGCGTACTGCAGGCGCAATCTGAGCAGTGATCGAATTTGAGAACTCAGTAAATAGTTACACTTTGGATTAAGGCGCAACAAAAAAACCGCGCTGAATTTTTATGACGAACGAATAAACAGGAGAACAAGACTATGGCAATCAATGCGTTGGATAAAGCAGAATGGCAATCGTTTTTTGATAGAGTCTCAAAACAGATCGCGGGGCGTCCCGTGCAGATCGAAGTGGCAGGACTGGCGCTCGGCGATCAGATTGAGGCGGAATATCTGCCCATGTCCGGGATTACTTACGATCCGAAAGACAATGTGATCGAAGTGGCATCAGAGGTTGTCGATCATTTAATCCATTCTCCCAAACAAGTCTTTGTCGACTTGGGCGGTGATGGCTTGCACAGTGTTGAGGTAATCGATACGGAAGACAATCGCCAAATTATCGTGCTGCAGCATCCTTTGGCGTTACCGGCACCCGAGTAAAACTTACCCCGTGCTTCGACTGCAATAATTGATTCAAAGGCCGCGCGTTGCGTGCAGTGCGCGGCCTCTTTGTATGCGCGATGCTCGGTTGGCTGGACATAACTCCGTACTGAATTGCGTATCATCCTGCAGGGTTTGGTAAGTCTGCTGTACCACTAGCGCGTCAGTGCTCGCGCGATGACGCTGCAAATGTGAGACGTGTGTAAAAACACGTTCTTTGGTTGTGCTCCAGGCATCGATCTGAGTGTCGCTGAGCAATGAAGTGATTGCATCGAGCCGGAACGCAGGCACACGGTCTACGCTATCGAACAACTGCCCAATCCAAGACAAGTCATGTCCCCAAGCGTCGCTATAGACGCACAGTCCCCGCAGTAATTGGTTCAATGCCTGTGCGACCGTCTCTGGGGAATGGCCATGCTGGATGAGATCCTTTCTGCTGATACCATGAAGGGCCGCAGCTTCGGCCTCCCAATGCTGCCAGTGGGGCAGCGGCCGGATTAACCAACAATGACTGTCGCCGGTTGGCATGACAACGCCCACTTCGATTGGGTAACTGCCGCGACCGAACCCGGATGCCTCAATATCGATAACCGCTAACATAATCGGTTTACCCCTAAAAGTATTGTAACGACTCAGCGTATTCATCGTTTGCCCCATCTCGGCGTTATTTTTGTACTCGAATGGTCACCTATTAACGTTAGGCAGCTCTGACCAATTCGTAACACGGCATTTTGCGGCGCAAAATCACCCACATCTGCGTTGCGGATCTTCGCCATAGCCAGCTATTTCCTGTGAGAGCTTCCTATATGCTCACATTCTCCGTGCGAAATTGCCTTGATAGGTACCAAAATCTAAACACGCTGAGTCGTTACAAAGTATTTTTATTATTAGTCTGTGTTTATGCTTTCTCTGCCGAGTCAAGGCAGTCCGGCATCGTGGCTCAATACGCAGCGCAAGACAGCCTCTGTGACCTGATTTTCTGTTTTACCCAGGTGGCTTTTCCACAGCGTCGTGTTGCCAATGCCTTGCGCAAAGCGTAACAGCATTAGCGTTTGCCAGAGATCCGATTGCGTCACGCTCCCTCCGCTTGCGATGGCAGCATTTTGCCAGGGGGTCAAAAATTGCCACTGAACGGTTCAACGTCGAAGATGATTATGATTTGCCTGACTGATCATTAACCTAAAAACCTCAGTTGGATCACAAAAGTCCACGCAAGCTCTTGGTGCACCTGGCAAATCAGAAAACCCTCTCATCACCAATAAGGTGACCAC
>JANTGD010000119.1 GCA_024763135.1 Thiotrichales bacterium
TCAGAAAAACCTCTCATCACCAATAAGGTGACCACGAGTTTTTCCGATTCACCATGCACACCAATATCTTACGCGTCTTTTTTGCGCCCAACTGAGGCTGTTAGGTTGAACTGGACGATTTTTCACCACAATCTGCTCGCGCCAGTATCAATCAGCGCTTCTTAAAAACAAATGGGGGCGGTTGTGAAAAAATCATCACAACCTCCCCCAAGACCTACAGCAATAAAAAACACATAGGCTGTCCCCGAACGGACAGCCCTCAACATCGTCGTTATGTGTTGAGCCTATTACTGCCCATCGACTTCCTCAAACTCCGCATCCACGACATCCTCGTCGGTGCTCGCGCTTTCACGTGTCTGGGCACCCTCAGCGGTCTGGCCGCTCTGCCCTTGTGAACGTGCATGCGCCAAGGCTGTCGAGGCTTCCTGCAAGGCCTGTATGCGGCGCTCGATCTCCGCTTTATCTTCACCCTTGACTGCCTCTTGCAATGCTTCGATGGCAGCCTCGACCTTTTGCTTGGCATCGGCAGGCACCGCTTCGCCGGCTTCTTTGAGCGAAGTCTCGGTCAAATGGATCAGTTGATCCGCCTGATTCCGCGCCTCGACCAATTCGCGCTTGCGGCGGTCTTCATCGGCATGCATTTCGGCATCTTTGACCATGCGCTGAATTTCATTCTCGCTTAAACCACTGGAAGCCTTGATCTCGATCGCTTGCTCCCGACCGGTGGCTTTATCCTTGGCCGACACCTTGAGAATGCCGTTGGCGTCGATATCAAAGGTCACATCAATTTGCGGAACACCTCGGGGTGCCGGCGCAATATCCGTGAGATTGAACTGTCCCAACGATTTATTGTCAGCGGCCATTTCCCGTTCACCCTGCAGCACATGCACGGTCACTGCCGACTGATTGTCCTCGGCTGTGGTAAACGTCTCAGTGGCCTTGGCCGGAATCGTGGTGTTCTTCTCGATGAGCTTGGTCATCACACCACCCATGGTCTCGATACCAAGTGACAGCGGCGTCACATCCAGCAACAGCACATCGCTCACGTCGCCGGACAGTACCGCAGCCTGGATGGCCGCACCGAGTGCTACCGCCTCATCAGGGTTCACGTCCTTACGGGGCTCCTTGCCAAAGAAACCCTTAACAGCTTCCTGCACCTTGGGCATGCGTGTCTGACCGCCCACCAAAATGACTTCGCTGATGTCGCTCTTCTGCAGGCCCGCATCCTTGAGCGCTTGCTCACAGGGTTTGAGGGTGCGTGCGACCAAGTCTTCCACCAAGGACTCCAGCTTAGAACGGGTCACCTTCACATTGAGGTGCTTCGGTCCGCTCGAATCTGCCGTGATATAAGGCAGGTTGACCTCAGTCTGTTGCGCCGAGGAGAGCTCGATCTTGGCTTTCTCAGCGGCTTCCTTCAGACGTTGTAAGGCCAATGGATCATTGTGGAGATCCATGCCGGTATCCTTTTTGAACTCATCGGCCAGATAATCGATCAGGCGCATATCGAAGTCCTCACCACCGAGGAAGGTATCCCCATGGGTGGACAGCACCTCGAACTGTTTTTCCCCATCGACATCCGCAATCTCAATAATAGAGACATCGAAGGTACCGCCGCCAAGGTCATATACGGCCACCTTCTGGTCTGCGCGAGCGCTCTTGTCCATTCCATAAGCCAAGGCAGCAGCCGTTGGCTCATTGATAATCCGCTTCACATCGAGACCCGCAATCCGCCCCGCATCTTTGGTCGCCTGGCGCTGTGAGTCATTAAAATACGCAGGCACGGTAATGACCGCTTCGGTCACCTTCTCACCCAGGTATGCCTCCGCATCCTTTTTAAGTTTACGCAGAACCTGCGCCGAAACCTCTTGTGGCGACAACTTCTTGCCACCAGCCTCGACCCAAGCATCCCCATTATCGGCCTTAATGATCTTATAAGGCACGAGCTTGATGTCCTTCTGTACGGCCTCCTCCTCGTAACGCCGTCCGATCAATCGCTTGATCGCAAACAACGTGTTATCGGGATTCGTAACAGCCTGACGCTTGGCAGGCTGCCCCACCAACACTTCATTGTCGGTATAAGCGACCACTGAAGGCGTAGTCCGACTGCCTTCTGAATTTTCAATCACCTTGGGTTTATCACCTTCCATCACTGCAACACAGGAGTTGGTGGTGCCCAAGTCAATACCTATCACTTTACTCATATTTAATAACCTCCTTAGGTCAGCCATCGAACATCGAACGATTGTCACGCCAATAGATCGATGGTTCAGATTCAAATTTTTTGCATTCGACAATCCCCAGGCATTGAAATGAAGCCGCTTCGTTGCCATATCCAAAGCGCTTCTAAAAATTACCCAGGGAAGGTTCTGCCGCAACAATTGAGCCTACTTTAACGAACGCGCCACGCAGCCTCTGTCATTGGAATGACACTTCTCCCGATTTTGGGGATAAATTCGATGAAATACCTAAAATTTCACGACTTTTCAGAAACATCGCCCGTATGTCACCTGAATGACAGACCCCGGAACCCCGCGCGCTTACGATGCACTCAACTGCCAGAGGGATGCGGGCGGTTCCGCCCAATCCAGGGTTTTCGTGGATTGAGCCGAACTTCCCGCCCCAACCCGCTGGCCACACTTTCTAAAGGAGGTCTTATTTATGAGATTAGATAAATTAACCAGTAAATTTCAGCTGGCATTACAGGATGCGCAGTCGCTGGCCGTCGGACGCGACCACCAGTTCATCGAGCCAGTCCATTTGATGACTGCCCTGCTCGATCAGGAAGGCGGGACCGTGCGTGGTTTGCTGACCAAAGCTGGTGTCAATGTGAATCAATTGCGCTCGAAACTGGGTGAAGCGCTCGATCACATGCCATCGGTCAGCGGTGGGGATGCCGGTGAGGTACATCTTTCCAATGAGTTGGGCAAGCTGCTGAATGTCACTGACAAGCTCGCTCAGCAGCGTAACGATCAATATATTTCATCCGAGCTGTTTGTTCAGGCAGTACTCGAAAGCGGCGGCATGCTCGCGGATATCCTCAAAGCTGCAGGCGCCACCAAGGAAGCTGTCGAAAAAGCCATTGAAGATGTGCGCGGTGGTCAACAGGTTGATGATCCCAACGCAGAAGATCAGCGTGAGGCACTGAAAAAATACACCATTGATCTCACTGAACGCGCCGAGCAAGGGAAAATCGACCCGATCATCGGGCGCGATGATGAAATTCGTCGGATGGTGCAGATTCTGCAGCGCCGCACCAAAAATAACCCCGTCCTGATCGGTGAGCCCGGTGTAGGTAAAACCGCCTTGGTGGAAGGACTTGCACAACGTATAGTCAATGGTGAAGTGCCCGAGGGCATGAAAAACAAGCGCCTGTTGTCACTCGATCTTGCCGCCTTGTTAGCCGGCGCGAAGTATCGCGGAGACTTCGAAGAGCGACTCAAAGCAGTGCTCAACGATGTTGCCAAGGCCGCCGGGCAGATCATTATGTTCATCGATGAGATTCACACCATGGTCGGTGCCGGTAAGGCGGAAGGCGCCATGGATGCGGGCAATATGCTCAAGCCAGCATTGGCACGTGGCGAGCTGCATTGTATCGGTGCAACCACACTGGATGAATATCGCCAATACATTGAAAAGGATGCCGCCCTGGAGCGTCGCTTCCAGAAAGTGATGGTGAATGAACCCACTGTGGAAGATACCATCGCTATTCTCCGCGGTTTGAAGGAGCGCTACGAAGTCCACCACGGGATTGAAATTACCGACCCGGCGATTGTCGCCGCAGCCACGCTGTCGCATCGTTATATTACCGATCGACAACTGCCTGATAAGGCAATCGACCTGATTGATGAGGCCGCAGCGCGCATCCGCCTGGAAATCGATTCCAAACCTGAGGCGATGGATAAGCTCGAGCGACGTCTGATTCAACTCAAAATTGAACGCGAGGCATTGAAGAAAGAATCTGACGAAGCCTCCCTTAAGCGCTTAGAAGAGCTCGAAGAAAAAATCGCCGAGCTGGAAAGGGAATTCGCAGACCTGGAAGAGATCTGGAAAGCCGAAAAAGCAGCTGTGCAGGGCTCAGCGCATATTAAAGAAGCGCTGGAGCAGGCACGCATCGAGCTAGAGGCCGCGCGCCGCGCAGGTGACCTGCAGCGCATGTCCGAATTGCAATATGGTCGGATTCCGGAGCTGGAGGCGCAACTGAAAAAAGCCGCCGAAGCCGAGACCAAGCAATTCCAGCTGTTGCGCAACAAGGTGACGGAAGAAGAAATTGCGGAAGTGGTTTCACGCTGGACCGGTATCCCGGTCTCTAAGATGCTCGAAGGAGAGCGCGAAAAACTCCTGCGCATGGAAGAGGAGTTGCGCAAGCGCGTAGTCGGCCAGGACGAAGCTGTCATAGCGGTCTCTGATGCGATACGGCGCTCACGCGCAGGACTTTCGGATCCCAACCGGCCCAACGGCTCCTTCCTGTTTCTGGGGCCTACCGGTGTCGGTAAAACCGAGCTCTCCAAGGCATTGGCCAGCTTTCTGTTCGATACCGAGGAAGCGCTGGTGCGGATCGATATGTCCGAGTTTATGGAGAAACACTCGGTAGCACGATTGATTGGTGCTCCTCCGGGCTACGTAGGTTATGAGGAAGGGGGCTACCTGACCGAAGCGGTGCGGCGCAAACCTTACTCCGTCATTTTGATGGACGAAGTGGAAAAAGCGCATCCCGACGTGTTCAATATTTTGCTGCAGGTACTCGATGATGGACGCCTGACCGATGGCCAGGGCCGCACCGTCGACTTTCGCAATACCGTCATTATCATGACATCGAACCTGGGTTCGAACATTATTCAGGATATGGCGGGCGAGGCGCAGTACGAGCAAATGAAGAGCGCGGTGATGGAAATCGTAGGCTCGCATTTCCGGCCTGAGTTCATCAACCGGATTGATGAGGTCGTAGTCTTCCATCCACTGGGCAAAGAGCAGATTCGCAAGATTGCGACCATCCAGCTCGATACGCTCAAGCAGCGTCTGGAGGAACGGGAGATCCATCTGGCAGTGACCGACGCAGCGCTGGACAAAATCGGCGAAGCTGGTTTCGATCCTGTCTACGGCGCACGGCCACTCAAGCGGGCAATCCAGCAATACATCGAGAACCCGCTGGCCAAGGACATCCTCGCAGGCAAATTTATGCCGGGCGATACTGTCGAGGTGGACGTCAAGGACGGCGAATTTGTCTTCACCGCCATGGTCGAAGCCGAAGCCGTGTAACTCAATCGACTGGCTTGCCAGTTCCGGGGTGGACATTTTGTCCACCCTTTTTTTTGGCCGCTTTCCCGGGCAGTTACTCACTCGAGTTTCAGGGTTCGCAGCCCCTCTCCCCCAGGGAGGCTCTCGCAAAAGCGCTTGCTTTTCGACAGCCTCGTACAGCACAGGGACGTGCTACCAGAAACAACGACCACACATCGTTGATTCTGGTAGGAAAGGAACAATCACACTTTTTCCTTTCCGCGTGACGCAAAGTCCTGGACGGACTTTTGCGACAGCCTCCCAGGGAGCGCGTTGGGATGAGGGGATTTTAACAGGCTGTTGAGCGTGATTACTTTGATTGAATGCCTTCCCTCTTCCTGTCCTTCTCCCCGAAGGAAAAGGACGCTCTAATTCAGTGCGTCATCGTATTTATTCACCCCGAAACTTGAGATACCAAGACAATACATAGCGCATCACATCCGGGTAAATGTGCTAGGCTTAGCCTCTCTGTCAGCAGCTGCCGGCCCTATCCATGGCGAAATCACTGGTTCATGTCCCGCACGCTCCCAACCCCATGCTGGTCAAACAATCACAGTTCTTTTCCGCGTTGCCACCTGCATTGCTCAGCGAAATGGCCGAGCAGTTTCGCGTTGAGGAGTGGCCCAAAAAAACTTTTGTGGATGGTGAGTCGCTGATGACGCGTTTTCATATCCTGCTCGAAGGCCAGCTCGAAATGAAGCGCAGCAATCCCGAAACCGGTCGCGAGGTGACCCTGGATATGCTCTATCCCGGGGACAGTTTCGACGTCATCGTGCTGCTCGACGGCCAACCGCACGAAATGATCATGGCGCCACTCACACCGCTTAAGTTGCTGTCTGTGCCCATTGACGTCATGCGCAAATGGCTTTGGAGCTACCCCGAGCTCAATCGCCAGTTTCTGCCTTATCTGGCCCGTAAAATGCGCGAGCAGGAAGACCTTTCCACGAGCTTCGTGCTATACGATATCCCAACCCGCCTGAGCCGCATCATTCTCAAGCACATTGACAAGATCAAAGCCTATACCGGAGATCCAAAGCAGGAGCATCGCTTTCATTTGGTCAATGGTCTGTCGGATGAGGTGCTGGCCCGCATGGTCGGGTCGGTCCGCCAGGTCGTCAACAAACACCTACAATACTGGAAATCTCAGGGCGTCCTCACTAAAAAGCGCAATCAACTCACCATCAACGACCTGGAAGCGCTGAAAAAGGAAGCGGAACTGACCCGTTCCGGTCTTTGACGCCTGTTTCTTTTCCATCATCGATCTGACTACGCTCCGGTTGTCACCCAAGTGACAGCCTCGGGGTTGGCAATTGGCTAATTTGGCCTTCTTGCCAACTTCCAACGAGGCATCGTGATGCAAGACGTTCACCACAGCCATTTGCAGACTGCACCCGTCACTGGGTTAAGCACTGCCGAAGCGCTCGCGCGGCAGAAAAAATACGGGCTCAATAAAATCGAGGCCAAGGAGAAAACCTGGTGGCAGCGGCTGTTTGCACGCTTTTGGGGACCGATTCCGTGGATGATCGAAATCGCAGCCGTACTTTCGGCATCGGTCCAACGCTGGGAAGACTTCATCATCATTATGATTATGCTCCTGGTCAATGCCTTCGTGGATTTTTATCAGGAATCCAAGGCGTTGAACGCCATCGAAGTGCTCAAGAACAAACTTGCGCTCAAAGCCCGCGTCAAGCGTAATGGCCAGTGGCAAGAGCTTGATGCGGCAGAACTCGTCCCCGGCGATATTATCAAACTGCGCATTGGAGATATCGTACCGGCCGACGCCACGCTGCTTGGAGAAGGGGATTTTTTGCAAATCGACCAGTCCGCGCTCACGGGTGAATCCTTGCCCGTGAACAAATCACCGGGCGAGGCGGCCTTTGCCAACACCGTAGTCAAGCAGGGAGAAATGGTCGCCATGGTGACCGCAACGGGCGTACATACCAAATTCGGCCAAACGGTTGGACTGGTGGCGAAGGCCGAAATGCAGGGGCGCAGTCACTTCAAGGCCATGGTCATCAAGGTGGGGGATTTTCTGATTTTGCTGACCCTGGTGGTTATCGCAATCATTGTGCTACTGGGTATCGAACGACAGGAATCCCTCACTGAACTGCTGATCTTTTCTTTGGTACTGACCATCTCGGCAATTCCTGTCGCAATGCCGGCAGTCCTCACAGTAACCATGGCCATTGGGGCCATGGCGTTGGCCAAAAAACAAGCCATCGTAAGCCGTCTCGATGCGATCGAAGAACTCGCAGGAATGGATGTGTTGTGTTCCGATAAAACCGGTACCTTGACACAAAACCGCATGACCACCGCCGAGCCTTATGTTGCGAAAGGGCATCGCGCGGAAGAACTGTTTTTGTATGCCGCACTGGCGAGCCGCGAAGAAAACAAGGACCCCATCGAGCTGCCGATATTTGCAGAACTCGAACGTCTGGGACAAAAAGACAAACTCCAGCACTACCATCTCAAACAATTTGTCCCTTTCGACCCCGTGCATAAACGAACCGAGGCCGCGGTGATCGCCGAGGACGGCAGCGAACTGATTGCCATCAAAGGCGCACCTCAGGTGGTAATCGAGCTGTGCCATAACCATGATTTCGACAAAGCACTGGCCTATCAAAAAGTGGAAGAGTTCGCAGATGAGGGATTTCGTACCCTGGGTGTTGCCTACCGAACCACGCAAGACAAGACGTTTACCTTTCTCGGCCTGATCCCTCTTTTCGATCCACCACGCGAAGATTCCAAAGCAGTGATTGCAGAGGCTAAAGCGCAGCGTATCGAAGTCAAAATGGTGACAGGTGACAATATTGCCGTGGCGAAATACATTGCCAGATTACTGGATATCGGCGACCACATTGAAAGCGTGCGCGAACTCAAAGGGGAAAGTACCGAGGAATATGTTCTGCTCGCCAAAGTCATTTCCAAAGCCCTGGTCAAAACACTGCACACGGATATCCCCGACGATCAGCTGCAACACACGGTCGACCAGATTATCAAACAGGTGCGCAAGGAACTCAGCACCGAGGCGCTCCCCGAAGGCACGGTGAAGCGCCATGAATCCGAGATTATTGCGCAAATCGAAAAGGCCAATGGCTTTGCGCAGGTTTATCCCGAAGACAAGTATTTTATTGTCGACGAACTGCAAAAAGCCGACCACATCGTGGGGATGACGGGGGATGGCGTTAATGACGCACCTGCTCTGAAAAAAGCCGATGTGGGTATCGCAGTCAGCGGCGCGACCGATGCTGCACGTGCGGCGGCTGAAATCGTTCTCATGGCGCCGGGGCTCGGCGTGATTATTGAAGCGATCAAACAAGCCCGTATTACCTTCGAGCGTATGCAGAGTTACACCATTTTCCGCATTGCCGAAACCATTCGCATTATCTTTTTTATGGGCTTGTCGATCGGTGTCTTCCAGTTTTATCCGGTCACTGCCTTAATGATTATCGTCTTGGCGCTGTTGAACGATATTCCGATTCTCACGATTGCCTACGACAATACAAAAATCAGGAAAAATCCGATCCGCTGGGATATGCATGAAGTGCTGGTCATGGCGGGGTGGCTGGGACTCGCGGGAGTCATCTCGTCCTTCACCTTATTTTGGATTGCGATGGTTTACCTGAAGTTGCCCCTGGAATTTGTCCAATCCGTCTTTTTTGCCAAACTGGTCATTGCCGGTCACGGCACCATTTACAATACACGCATAGACGACTGGTTTTTCAAACGCCCCTATCCTTCGCTCATTTTATTCAGTGCAACCTTTTCCAGCCGGGTCCTCGGTACGATCATCGCCGTGTATGGCTTTGGCCTAATGACGCCCATCGGCTGGGCCTGGGGCCTGGGCATGTGGGCTTACGCCTTGAGCTGGTTCGTGTTCAATGACTTCGTAAAAATGGCCGTATTGCGCTACTACCGTAAGCACCGAGCCATCGTAATGATCTAGTGGGCCATGCGGAAAATAAGCTAAGGCCTACTAGTACAGCTTAAGGAAGCTCTGACTAATTCTGGCGCGAACAGATTGTGGTGAAAAATCGTCCAGTTCAAGGCGCGGATCGCAGGTAATAGGCTGGCGATTGTGCAGATCCGCAACGCAGAAGTGGGCGATTGTGCGCCGCAAGATGCCGTGTTACGAATAAATCAGAGC
>JANTGD010000120.1 GCA_024763135.1 Thiotrichales bacterium
TCTGTAGCCTTGTTTTTAATCACCATAGGACCACTATGATTCATAAAAACAAAACCACATCTAACCCCTTGATGACTCACTGATACAGACAGTTTGGACTTGGCGGTGTACTAGTACATCGTCTGACTCTAGTGCGAAAGTGTAGCATGAAGCTCACAGTATTGAATATCCCCCTTCCGCCAGCACAATCGACGACATGGAAGGGGCTAGTACATCGTCAACACGATATTGACGATGTACCAGGTGATTACTGCGTTTGCTCTAATAGGGCCGCGTTGCCTACTTGCAGGGCCCGCCCCCTGGAAGCAAGGAACGACGCCAACTCGGACTGCATTTCACTGGTGACCTCGGCATCTTCGGCCGGATTGAGGAAAGCACTATGACTACCCGCTACAAAGCGAGCGACGACTTTGAGCGGTGTGCTGGATTGCACGCTTGTGGTTGCGGGAGCCAACGCCATAATACGCAACAGCGGCTCTGTGCCCGATAGAGGTGCATTGGCTACCGTGTTCGGAATCACCTGATCGGGAGGTGAGCTATTACCACCCACCACTTCGGTCACATACAACGCGCGCGCTTGCACCGCCGCGTAGCCAAAGTTAATGGGGTCAGCACCATCGATGATTTGCTGTGCCGCGACAAAGAAGCTCTCGAACTCGGGTGTGCCTTCGAGCACTCCATTGGCAGCTAAAGCGGCACGAATCCGTGGCCCGAACGTGGGCGATGCATTCAACAGCTGCGGCACGCCACCGCCTGGCATAATCAAGGCGCTCGCAGCGACCTGTGACTCCACTGCGAGATAGTCGGTGCCCACCAAAGCACCAAGAGAATAACCCACAAACTGCACATCATCAGAATTGAGTGCAACACCAGTAATCGCAGCCAGGCTGTCACGTAACACCAGCAGATCCGCAACCCCTTGTCGCATATTGTCCCGCGAGGTCAATAGACTCTGGGGATTGATAAAATACTGCCCCGACGGATCGATCTCCCCATCCGGTGTGGGTTCCTCGGTACTGTTATTGAGCAGATCGAGATCAAACGTCCGCTCCTTGCCGGCCATATAGAACGCACCAAACACCGGATCGGTAGGATCGGTCACTCCGTGCAAGGGAAGGTCAATGGCAATCCCCACAAAGCCTGCTTGCGCGAGGGTATCGCCAATCGCCAGCAAATTGGTACGGTTTTGTCCAATACCGTGCTGAAAAATCACAATGGGCCACCCGCTCGCAGGGGCGGTGCCTTGATTGGGCACGGTCATCAACACCGGAATTTCTTCGTTCGCAGTAGCCACCACGGTGGAATTGAAACGCGTAGGCGGTGAACCGGCTGCGGTTTTCCAGAAACCACTCGTGGGGGCTGTGGCATCCAGATAATAGGGCACCGTCAATGTGCCGGCATATAGATCGGCCTGACCCAGCGGTGTCTTTGCCCCAGGTATTGCGGCCAGCTGAATACTCCCGGCTGTATCGCTCTGCGCCAATTGACGCAACGTGACCCCGATCGATTGCGTGGTAAATCGCCAACTCAACACAATGTCCTGCGATGCAACGTCCTGTGTCGCCGCCAGACCCTCCAGCTGGTTCACCAACTGCCGCACGGGTTCCAGATCGGCAAAACCTGTGCCTGCCAAGGAATTTTTTCCCTTGGCAGCCTGATACACCGAACTGGCAACCACAGGATATCCCGATGCGGTATGCAGACCATTGGTGAGCACCACGGCGTACTGAGTGGCTGGTTTCAGCGGTTGTAATGGGGTCAACACCAGCGTCGTAGGATCCATAGGATTAACCGATGCTGCCAGGTCGGCAGCTCCCAATTCGCGGGAAACCACAGCAGCGCCGGCACTGCTCGAAAGCTCATAGACATGTATCGTCTGCGCCAGTTTCACCGTCGCGGGATCGAGTGCTGCGGAAAATGCCGCAGTCTGTGGCGCACTGGTAGAAAAACCATCCAAGGTATTCAGCGCGCTCTTCAGGCTTTGTGCTGACGCACTGTCTGTCGGTAACAGCGGATAATTCACTTGCCCGGTCTGAGGATCCAGTAATAAATCATTGGTCAAAGGCAACTGCCCGTTGGCGGGATCAAAAATTGCGACCTGATTTTGTTGGTCATAGCGCTGCTGAGCAGCCGTGGCGCTCGCAGCAAAATCATAGTGATTATTTTCACTGCAGGCCGTCAAAAACAAGCTCAAGACGATTGCCACAGTGGCTAATACTTTCATTGTCATTACGGTCTCCTAAAGCGTCCAGTTCAATTGCGCACTGACGATATCCACAGCTGCCTCGTACACACCACGAATCGCGTAGCCATTGTCATCCACATGATCGATCGCCGTATCGTCCACGAACAAATGCGCATAACCCACGTCCACATGAAATCGCTCGCTCAAGTGCCAGCCGGCGCCAAATGCAAGCCAAGTGCGGTCATTGCCGGGAATACGGGGGGTCCTGTGTTGTTCATCGGGTATGGGTTCTTCATCCAATGCGATGCCCGTGCGCAACGTCCAGGTATCGTTCAAAGCATACTGCGCGCCCAAAGAATAGCGCAGCACATCCTCCCAGGCCTCGTCGGTCACCGCATCGTCTAACCCATTCCCGAACGTCACCCGCAACTCATCGAAACTACTCCAACCGGTCCAGGTCACATCCGCGAGGATTTGCAGCCGACTGTTGAACTGGTGAGTCATCGATACCGACAGGCTTTGTGGTAACGTGGCTTTTGCCGCTGCCGTCGTATTGGAAAAGGTTCCTGCAAACAGGGGATTAACCGTAAATTTCGCATTACCTTCCAGTTCCTGCTTGATCTCAGAGCGATAACTCACCCCCAAGCGCGTCGCATCACTAAAATCGTAAATCAGCCCCAGGTTAAAGCCGAAGGACCAATCGTCCCCCGTCACCACGGCCTTACCATCCTGGGTGGCATCCGCAATATTGGGAACGCCTGTGGCACTCATCAAACCCGCGCCAACACATTGAGCAACGAAAGTTGCATCCTGGGCTGCGACCTTGGCGCAGACCGCCGCCGAATCGATCGCATTACTCAGTTCCACATCGATATATTGCGCGCTTATTCCACCGCCAATCTGCAAGCGGGGCGAGACCGACCACGATACGGCTGGATTGATATTGATGGTCAATAAATCGGATTTAATCGCGTGGTAACGCCCCACCCAATCGTCTGCATATTCAGTGACCAACCCAAACGGCGCATTGATCCCCAAGCCAAAATGCAATGCGTCACTTAATGGCCGCACATAATAGAAATTGGGCACCAGTGCCAGTGTTCCGCCATCATCATTGCGGCCAGTCAGCGAACCGGGCACCACCGTACCCCCTGTCAAGGCGGGATTGACATACGAACCACGATCGGAAAAATCTGCCTTGGGTGCGACGACATGCCCCGCCACAGCCAATTGCGGCGTGGAGATAAAACTCATACCGGCGGGATTAAACCACACTGTCGATGCATCCTCGGCGCTGGCGGCCGCACCTGCAAAGGCGACACCCATCCCCGAAGCGGAATTTTCAATTAATGCAAAACCTGCTGCTTGCGCTGGTTGCGCTAGTACGGCAGACAAAAGTAGGCCTGAAAGCGAAACAATTCTCGCTCCTGCTGACATATTATTTTCTCCTTATTTTTTCACTGATTGCGCGTTGAGACGCGCTTGGTAGTTTCAGCGCGACGCGCAGCGCCGCTTTGGGCACGCCAGTAACCCAACGCTTTGGATTACGTGGCATGACTAAAACAGTCGTAACCACTCAGCGAGTTGTCAAAAAATGAAATCACTGCTTAGATTGCCTCTAAAATACGCCAGACCAAAACGAAACATGTGAGTTGATAAGCGTAAATGACCATTTTCTAACACAGCGCTAGCGTATTTCAGGGGGTTAACAGGCTGTTAAGGAAGCTCTGATTACTTCTGGCGCGAACAGATTGTGGTGAAAAATCGCCCAGTTCAAGGCGCGGATCTCACGTAATAGCGGGCTATTGCGAAGATCCGCAACGCAGAAGTGGGCGATTTTGCGCCGCAAGATGCCGTGTTACGAATTGATCAGAGCTTCCTTGACTAAGTGGAAACAGACAATCCATAGGGATCGCGTCAGTGCCCTGCGTACATTTGCTCAACGGCTTGCCCGAACCGCGTTTCAATCTCATGGCGCTTGAGTTTGAGCGTCGGCGTGGCCAAACCATTTTCAACCGTCCAGGGATCCAGTGACACGAAGACCTGGCGCACCTGAGCATAACCCGGAAACTCAAACAACCGCACGGCAATGCGCCCAAGTATTAACCCTATAGTCTCAGGACTACCCAGGGCATGGGTTTCAATACCTTGCGTTCGGCTCACATCCATCCAGACTTCTGGGTTCAAAACTGCCAGTGCTGTCAAATACGGTCGCTGTTCGCCCACGACCAGAACCTGTTCAATCAACGGGTCATCGAGTATGGCTGCTTCCATATCTACGGGTGAAACCTTCTCCCCGTTGGCCAACACAATAATTTCTTTGAGTCTGCCGGTCAGCGTGATAAAACCCGCGTCAATACGCGCCTGATCGCCGGTATGCAGCCAACCCTCGGTATCGATTACCTGAGCTGTTGCGGCCGGGTCACGCCAATAACCCAACATAATATTCGGACCGCGAACCAATAGCTCTTGATTCTCACCCAACCGCACCTCCAAATCAGCAAACGGCAAGCCAACGGTTTGTGGACGATTGCGATCCAGCGCATTAACAGCGATCACCGGCGCTGCCTCCGTAAGGCCGTAACCCTGTAAAATTTCAATCCCCAAGCCAATAAAAATACGCGAAATCGAGGGCGATAATGCGGCGCCACCACTGATGGCAAAACGCAACCGCCCCCCCAGACGTTGCCGAACCTGACGCGCTACTAGCAGATCCAAGAGCGGCCAAAGCCATAGCCGGGGATGGAAACTCTGGCGACCTTGACGATGCTCAAAACACTGCCAGCCGATCGCAACCGTCTGCTCGAACAGCCATTTCTTCCATCGAGGACCGTTATCCAGGCGCCGTTGCAGCTTGCTGTAGACACGCTCGAAAATCCGCGGCACAGTAATGATTACGCTGGGTTTCTTAAGCGCCAGATCATCCGCTAATTGTGCAACCGAGCGCGCATAGACCACTTCGATATTTGCCGCGATCGGCAGGTAGTAACCGATACTGCGCTCTAACGCATGGGATAAGGGTAAAAAGCTCAACATGCTGTCGCTGGGGTATACGGCAACACGCTTCAGGCCCGCCGATATGTTTGCCAGAATATTGCCATGCGAGAGAACCACACCCTTGGGGCGGCCCGTGGTGCCTGAAGTGTAGATAATAGTGGCCGGCGCGTCTGTATCGCTGGGGATGCTTGCCAACGCACTGGATTGCGCATCGACGAGCCAGTCATCAAGCGCGATGACCCGTGCATCCTCGAGGCTCAGAGAGCGGATATTCGAGCCGGTTTCGATCACCACTCGCTGGACTGCCGCCAGGCGGGCCGCGTAGTCGCTCAGGCACGTCCAGTGCCGTTCATCCTGAACCAACAGCAAGCGGAGCTCAGACTGCTCAATAATATAAGATAAATTGTCAGCACGATCGTCGACGTACAAAGGCACGACGACCAACCCCAGCGACAAAGCGGCTTGGTCAAATAGAACCCAGGGATATCCATTCCTCCGACGGACGCCGACGCGATCCCCCTTGCTCAAGCCCTCCCTGAGCAAAGCCCCTCGCCAACGAGCCACATCATTTTCCACCATCGCCCAGCTGCGATGCTCCCAGACACCTGCCTGGTCGTCGTAGTACTGGTATGCGGCCTGTTCTGGTGAGCGACGGGCGCGCTGAACCAATAACTCCGGCAAGGTAGCGATGTCTTCCAAAGGCAGATAATCAGTCTGCCTGTCTGCGCTCATCTCACTCACAGCCCTCTTTCGCGCGTGGCGCTGCCGCCGGCATGCGCCCGCAAAACGGGTTGTGGGCTGCGCGACATCATTGCGCGCAGGAAACAAGCCGGACCGCGCCGCCCCCTCACTCCTGCGTTTTGCTTTAACCTGTAGCGTTCCCATTACCTTGTCCATTATGCGGCCCACCGGCGAGTTTTCCTCACCTTGTCTGGCGCAAACGCATCCACACGTTCAGCGAACCGGACAGCCGCTTCGGCCGCTGCCAGAATCTCGGCCTGCGCGTTTTCTAATATTCCCGCTGATACCGCCCGGCGTAAAAATTCGCTATGGGGTTCATCATAGCGTCGATGTAATCCCGCCTGCTTCAATTGCGCGAGCAGCGGCTCCGCCTGTAAGGACAACTGCAACGCATACTCGACTCGTCCCACCGGATCATCCGTCCGTTTGGCGCGATAAATACCCGAAACCAGTCGCTCGCGGACTGGCGACGGCGTCATCAAAATTGCAGCAACCTCTTGATTCAAGGCATCACTGGGCGGTAAATAACGGCGTTTGTGTAACCGGGTTACCCGAGATAATCCCCACGCCCATGCAGTGCTTGGAAAATTTTGCAGTATAGCAGACAACGCCACCTCGATACGGCTTAGACTATACGTCAGCGACCAATGCAGCAGCGGCAAATCCGCTTCCTGACGCCCTTCGGCGTGATAGCGTTGCAAGGCCGCCGAACCCAGATAGAGAAAAGCCAATGCATCGGCGAAACGGCCGGAAATACTCTCGCGTCGCTTGATCGATCCACCCAGTTTCAAGAGCGTGCACTCAGCCAATAGCGCAAAGACCCGGCTCAGATGCCCAAGCGCTTTGCGATAATGCGCAATGCTCGCGGTCGAGTTTGAGTTCAAGGGAAGTCGAGCGCGACCTTTAGGAAATAGCCTGACGCGTACCAGACTGCGCAGTGAAAAGCCGATGTGTCCGGCCAAGGCAGTTTCCAGACGCTGTAAACCGCCTGCGACATCGGCATCGTGTACCGCTTCAATTTCCTGTAACAGCCAGGGATGACAACGCATGGCACCCTGACCGAAGATCATCAGGCTACGGGTTAAAATATTCGCCCCTTCCACGGTAATACTAATAGGCAAGGATTGATAAACCCGCCCCAAATAATTGGCCGGTCCCAAACAAATACCGCGTCCGCCGTGGACGTCCATGGCATCGTTGACCACCTGACGCATCATCTCAGTCAACTGATATTTAACCATCGCCGATGCAAGCGCTGGCCGTTCACCCCGGTCCAGAGCAGTCACGAGCATCAGGCGCCCAGCGTCCATCAGGTAGGTCAACCCACCCATACGTGCGAGCACTTCGGCCACCCCCTCGAACTGCCCGATCGGTTTGTGAAATTGACGCCGGATACGTGCATAGGCACCTGTGCTCAATACCGCCAGCTGACTGCCCGCTGTGCTCAGCGCTGGCAGAGAAATACCACGCCCCGCGGCCAGCGTTTCCATCAGCATGGGCCAGCCCTGCCCAATTCTGCGCTGCCCGCCAATCACCCAATCCATTGGAATGAACACATCACGCCCCCGGTTGGGACCATTTTGAAATGCAGCATTCAAGGGATAGTGGCGTGCACCGATTTCAATTCCGGGCGTATCAGTAGGAATCAGGGCGCAGGTGATACCCAGCGACTGCTGAGCGCCCAATAAGTGGTCGGGATCATAAACCTTGAAAGCAAGCCCCAACAGTGTCGCTACGGGCCCAAGGGTGATATAGCGTTTCTCCCAATTGAGCTTCAGCCCTAAAACCTGTTTTCCGCCATAGTCCCCAAAACACACGACACCATAATCCGGAATCGAACTGGCATCCGATCCAGCCTGTGGATTGGTGAGAGCGAAACAGGGAATCTCGTCGCCACGCGCCAGGCGTGGGAGATAATAGTCTTTCTGCGCCTCTGTGCCATAGTGCAGTAACAATTCCGCCGGTCCCAATGAATTGGGCACCATCACGGTAACTGCACCCGAAACACTGCGACTGGCCAACTTCATCACCACATTGGAATGCGCCAGCGCCGATAGCTCAAGGCCACCATAGCGTTCAGGAATGATCATGCCAAAGAATCCCTGCTGCCGCATATATTGCCATGCGGCATCAGGCAGCCTATTCAATTCCTGCGTAATTTCCCAATCGTCGAGCAACTCGCACAGGGTTTCCACCGGTCCATTCAGAAATGCTTGTTCCTTGGCAGTCAACGTGGGCGCCGAATTTCCAAACAATGCGGTAAAATTGGGTCTACCCTGGAAGAGTTCTGTTTCCCAGCCCGTCGTCCCGGCATCGATCGCAGCACGTTCGGTGGGTGAAATGCGTGGCAGCCGGGATTTTAAAGCACGCATGATCGGTTTTATCAAAACTTTTCGGCGCCATTTCGGAAACAACAGCCACGGGGCCGCTGCCATCCAGAGACATCCAATCATCGCGCTCCAAAGTGGCTGACTGATTCCGAACCAGGTAAATAAAATCAGCACAATAGCGATCAGCCCCAGCCCGAAACGCGCTGACAGTCGGAACCGCAGCCATAACCAAGTAAGTATAAGACCCGTAATACCCCAGATTAAACTATCGAGCATAGCAAGCCTCCTTATTGCGCCTGGCAGCGAAGCAAGTTAAGAATGTTTACTGTCGTGTATCACCTGGTGCACCTTAAAATCAATGTAACTTCTCAACGCGTCGTTGTAGGGTACCGTCGCCGCTCAGGTTGCCTTTGGAATAAATCAGATCAAGGCCAGAAATGTGAGTTTAGATGCCTAAGTGACCATTTCTGAACGCAGAGCTGGTGCCTTCCAAGGGAAAGCTGAGTCGTTACAAACCAATGCACTCAGACAATCGATAGTAAAGCCTCAAAAGCGCAATCAATCACCGCCGCCGAACCAACAGGATCCAAGCTTTGGTATCAATATTAGAAATTCTAGATGAGAAATATAAAAACGCGCAGAGACCTCACGATTTCTGGCATATCAGATTAAGGAAGCTCTGATTAATTCTGGCGCGAGCAGATTGTGGTGAAAAATCGCCCAGTTCACGGCACGGATCGCAGGTAATAGCTGACGATTGCGCAGATCCGCAACGCAGAAGTCGGCGATTTTGCGCCGCAAGATGCCATGTTGCGAATTGATCAGAGCTTCCTTGACAGGCTGTTAAGGCATGCGACAACACACTAAGACCGTTGTAACTACTGAGCGAGTGGTCAAAAAATGAAGTAATTGTTCAGATTGCCTCTGAACTACGCAAGATCGCGACGAGAAAAGGTGCGCTAGTGGAGTTCAACCTAAAAACCTCAGTTGGATCACAAAAGTCCACGCAAGCTCTTGGTGCACCTGGCAAATCAGAAAAACCTCTCATCACCAATAAGGTGACC
>JANTGD010000121.1 GCA_024763135.1 Thiotrichales bacterium
GGTCACCTTATTGGTGATGAGAGGTTTTTCTGATTTGCCAGGTGCACCAAGAGCTTGCGTGGACTTTTGTGATCCAACTGAGGTTTTTAGGTTAAAAGATTGCCGTTACCTTGGCCCATAGGCTACGCCCGGGTTCATTGACGCGGATGGATGCGGGATCCATCAAGTTTGCGCGGTTACTGTGTTCTGCATAGTTTCGATCGAACAGATTGTCCGCGCCTAAGCGCAGTGTCCAATGGGACCCAAGGTGCCGATGGCCGTCAAGCCCAAAGACCGTATAGCCTGCGGTTTTTCCCACTTCCTGTTTGCTGAGGGTATCGATACGGTGCTGTGCGGCCGCCCAGCGAATTTCCGCACCAAAGCCCCAACGGGGTTGCCTATAGTCGAGTTGCACCGTCCCATTGAGCGGGGGAGTCTGGGCAATGGGGCGTGCATCGGTGGTATTGGTTCGATGGACCCAGGCCACTGCTGTTGACGCATGCCAGCTACGTGTCAGTGCGGTGCTGATTTCTGCCTCCGTGCCATAGAGTTCAGCAGATACGTTCCGGTAGACGTCTGCTAGATCGGTTTGCAGAATGCCCACCTGGCCACGGGCAGCGTCTCTTAGAATGTAGTCTTTGACTCGGTCATAGAAAAACACTGTACTCCATTGCAGTTGAGCATGCTCGGCCGAGATCCCCAGGTCAATTTGATGATGCTTCTCGGCGGCCAGTCCGGGGTTGCCCACCCAACGTTGATTCCCCTCGGAACCCCATTTATTGACATAGCGTTCCGTCGCATCGGGGACGCGAACCGTTCTGGAGGCGCCTGTAAAAATCCGCCAGCTCTGACCGAGTTTATGGGTATAGCGAATGAGCGCTGACAGCGCGGTATCCTGGTCATTTTGTGCAGTGCGACCATAGTACATCGAATACACTTGATTGGCCGTTTTTGGGCCGCCCGAGGGTGTGGTGTCGGCCTGCCCTGTAGTGTAATCCACATGATCAATGCGCAGACCGAGTAACAGCGTGTTCGCTTTAGCGAGGCGATGCGCTGCTTCTGCAAAGACTCCGGTCTGCTGCAGGCTCACATCCGGCCAAAGGTAGGAAATCGTCTTAGGTATGCCCGAATCAATATCATTGAGTGTTGCGGTCCTTTGTATTTGTTGTGTATCGATTCCCCAGTGAACGCGGGTTCGCCCAGCCTGGGACTCCGCTAATACGCGGCCGCCCACGGTATCGGACTGGGTGGGGGTTTCCCGACGCATGGGTAGTCCTGCTTTGGGATGGGTACTGGGATAGGTTGGTGCAGTGCGCAGGCTGAAATTGTCCATCGTGTGCTCGATATCGCTCCGGTAAAGCTCAATGGTGGTCCGTTCGATCCAGTTATGCTGAAACGCTCCAGAGTACTTCATGCGCCAGATGTTGCCCGATTCTTCCGGACTGTCCATGCCGGCACCCGGATACAGGACATCTGTAGTGCGATTGTTTTCCGCGCTCCATTCAAAATGCTGACCGGCCTTGGGCGTGAATCCAAGGATCAGCCCTGCTTCCTGATGTTCGAATGCCGAGCGGACGGTATCACCATCACCATCGTTATAGTTGTCGCTTGTTTTCACGGCACCCAACAGACGGGCGTATCCCTGGGTGCCTGACTGGATGAGATCAGCAGCGAGATCCTGGCGAATGCCATTATCGCTGCCGGCCGCGCTGATCCGTCCATGTAGTCCTTGGGCTTCCTGAGCCAAGGCCTGTGAATCTCGCTCGAACAAGATGGTTCCCCCACTCCCTCCTGGGCCATAGGTAAGACTTTGTACGCCTTTGAGTACCGTGATGCGGTCATACGTTTCCAGTGCAGCCCAGCTTGCGGGAGGATCCATGCGATTTGGGCAGCCACCGTGCAGATAAGCGCCATCCAAGCGTACATTCAATTGGGTCTGAGACTGCCCCCGGAGGATGGGTTCGAGGCCCCGTCCCCCAAAACGGCTGGCCGAAATACCATTGACCTGACGTAATAGATCACCGCCGTCTGTACGGGGGGCAGAGGGCATGTTGATGCCATCCTGGTTGGAAATATTGGGGTTGATCACCAGTGTCTCTGATACGGTGATCGGGGCCAGTGATTCTTCGGCACGTGCGGCAGAGAGGAGGAATAATGTCAGTGCAAGTGGTAGCAGTGTTTTGTTGATCGGCATTGTATGGTGCTGGATAAGTGTGGGTGAGCCTGATTGTGGCAGCGAGATTCCTTGCAGCAGACGTGGGCGAGAGGAGCGGAAGGGCTGGCAAAGATTGCGACCGGCGCCTGCGCGAAGAAATCGCTTGTCCGGTGCTTATGAAAAAATCGGGCCAGTTATGAAATACCTATAAAAACAAGGAGATATCGTATTATAGGATGGGAGTCGCTGGGGTATTCGACCCAGTGATGGGTGAGGTCGCCCAGCGGAGTTTGAAGCACGTCTGTTGCACTGTCAGCGTTTCGGTAAACGTCTTTTCACGATTCCGCATTCGCGTCGATTGGCTACCTGTTGCGTGCTTTTCGCGCCCGCCCGGTGAGTGGCTCGCGAATCGTGCAGATCAGGCGGGAGGAATGAGGTGTTCACCCTGCATGAGCTGTTCCAGAGTTTCGCGTTCTCGAATGACATGGACTCGATCAGCATCGACCAGGATTTCGGCTGCCCGGGGGCGTGAGTTGTAGTTCGAACTCATGGACGCACCATAAGCGCCCGAGGAACGCATTGCGAGCAAGTCTCCTTCCTCAATAGCGAGCAAGCGCCCTTTGCCAAGAAAATCTCCCGTTTCGCAAATGGGGCCAACGATATCGTAGCTTTTGGTCACGCTTGGACTGCGCTGATCGATGGGCACGATGGCTTGCCAGGCTTGATAGAGGGCTGGTCGCATATTGTCATTCATGGCGGCGTCGACAATAGCAAAGTGATGCTCGCCATTACTTTTGAGATATTCCACGCGCATCAGCAAAATCCCTGCGTTGCCCATGATGGCCCGGCCAGGTTCGAGAATGATTTGAAACTGCGTGTTCGCCAAGCGATCGAGCAATGCTTGGGCGTACAGGGAAGGAGCCGGAGGCGTTTCATCGCGGTAGGGAATGCCCAGGCCGCCACCGAGGTCGAGATGCTGAATCTCCAGCCCTTGTTTGTGCAAGCGTTCCGTGAGTGCGAGGATACGCTCCAGCGCATCTAGAAATGGGCTGACATCGGTGAGCTGGGAGCCAATGTGGCAATCAATGCCGACCGGGTTAAGGTTTGGCAAGGCTTGCGCAGTGGCATAGGCTTCAGGAGCTATGGCTATGTCAATACCGAATTTATTCTCTTTCAGACCTGTGGAAATATAGGGATGCGTCCGGGCATCGACATCGGGATTGACGCGTAAAGAGACGGGTGCGCACTGCCCCATTTCACCCGCCACCTGGTTCAAGCGGATGAGCTCAGATTCTGATTCGACGTTGAAGCAATGAATACCCACCTCCAGGGCGCGGCGCATCTCATCGGGGCGCTTGCCAACACCGGAAAAGACGACTTTGGCTGGATCGCCTCCTGCTTTAAGGACACGTTCAAGCTCACCCACCGAGACTATGTCGAAACCCGAACCCATGCGTGCCATGAGGTTCAATATTGCTAAATTGGAGTTAGCTTTGACCGCGTAACAGATAAGATGGGGGTGCCCCGCAAGTGCCCGATCGAAAGCGTGCCAGTGCCGCTCGATCGTTGCCCGGGAGTAGACGTAACACGGCGTACCATAGCGCTTTGCGATGGATTCTAGAGGTACCTCCTCTGCATAGAGTTGGTCATTTCGATAGTTGAAATAATCCATTTACGATTTCTTTTGTTGGGTTTTTTGAGTGGGGTGCTCAGGGATGTACAGAGGGCCTTTTTGTCCACAGGCGCTCAGGAGTACAGTGCACAGGCAAATTACTATCACCAAGACAGGGTAGCGATGTGGCTTCATAGCATGTTGATACTGGCTGGTCTGAAATATCAAGTCGAGCTTATCATGTTGCGTATGCCTACAGATTCTCTTTGTCCTTTGCTTGCCTCATGAAGCTGCGTCATCACCTGTTACTTTGGTTTGTAGTGGTCAGCGTGCTGCCGCTGATTTTGCTGTTGTTTATGGCCAACCACTATGATCGACAGCAATATCTGAATGAGATCGATCAGGAGTTACATGGTGAACTGGATCGGTTGATTGCCAGCCTCGAACAGCAGTTGGCCCGGCATCGAAATCTTGTCGCCTCACTGGGACGTTCTCCCGCAATCGATGCATTTGGGCGGGCGCTCCAGGAGGTCAGTCAACAGGGTAGCCTGACGTGGCAATATTCGCACGCACGTCGTCAGCTAGAACAGCTGTTTGTTGATTTGCAGCCACTGATCCCCGAACGCGCCGTGATACGTTTGCTCGACAGCAATGGCAATACGGTGATTAAAGCCCAGTTTGTGGAGACGGCGTCCCCGACGCTGGAAAGCTTGCCACCTTATCCGCTCTATGAGCTGGAGCCTGAGGCTGGTTTGAGTAAGCAACTCCAGGCTTTACCGCCGAATGATATCTCTTATATTCGCTATCCAGGGCATCCGGCCGACTCGGCGCCCAACGGTCGCCGCACATTGTTGGACGCGGTTTGGCCCGTGCAGACTCCGGATTGGCGGCTTTATCTGCTGTTCAGCAGCATGGGGGAACGCCTCGATAAACTCATGGCATTGACGCCGCGTTTGAGGGGGGGCGAAATTACTGTAGTGGAATATGACGCGACCCGTCCCGAGCAGTCGCGTATCCTATTCAGTGATCGAGGGGGTGTGCGTTTTTCCAATTCGCAGCCGGTTCAAATGCAACCCCTGCCTGGCCTCATTAAGGCCTATGAAACGCAGCCGAGCGGCCTGTTGGAAATGCCTCAGGGCCAGGGGCGCTGGTACTATCAGGATTATTACCCCTATCCAGACCGGCTTATTAGTTGGATTGTGGCGATTCGTTTGGACCTGACTGAATTGAGCTCGCGCAACCAGGCAACTTTTTACGGACTGTTGGGGCTGGGGGCATTCAATTTATTACTGGGGTTGTTGCTGGCAGGATATGCATCGCGGCGCCTGGCGCAACCGATCGTGCGTTTGGCGCAAAATATGCGAGATTATGCTCAGGGCAAACCGTTGCAGGCAGACATGGATTCATTATCTTCGGAAGTGGGACAACTCCAAGCGTCATTTCGTCATATGACGCAAACACTCGAAGACTCACAACGGGAGCAAGCTCGCGCAGAGAAGCAGCTTGTGCTGTCCGCAAAGCTTGCCTCGATCGGAGAAATGGCGGCAGGTATCGGGCACGAGTTGAACAATCCACTGACCAATATCCTGACGTTGGGCAAACTCGCCAAACGCACAGCGGATATTTCGCCCGACCTCAACAATGATATCGATGAGATCATCGACGAAGCGCGTCGAGCCTCACGCATAGTGCGCGGAATTCTGGATTTTGCGCGGCAAGGCAATCTTGAGGTTCAGCAGCTCTTACTCTGCGATGCGGTCGGGCAGGCGCTGGAACGCGTGGAGCGACAAGCTTACGCCAAACAGCTGGACATCCAGGCTGACTGTCATCGGCGTTTTTCTGTGAGTGCCGATCCGTTTCAACTCCGGCAGGTCTTGCTCAATCTACTGGAAAACGCCATATATGCCAGCCCTGCCAAAGGGCGCATAACCATTGTTGGCAGTGAACAAGACGATATGGCTGTCTTGCGTATTCATGATGAGGGGGCGGGGATCGAGACAGCTGCGTCGGAACGTTTGTTCGAGCCCTTTTTTACGACTAAAAAGGTGGGCGAAGGCAGTGGCTTGGGACTGTCGATCAGTTTGGGAATCGTCGAGATGCATGGGGGGCGTCTGAATTTGTACAATCATCCCCAGGGAGGCTGCGTGGCGGAGGTCCGTTTGCCCTTGTGTGAGGCCGTAGAGCATGCCTAAACCTTTACTGTTTTTTGTTGATGACGACCCCAAGGCGGGACGGTTGTTTGAGCGTTTTTGTGGCGCAGAACAATTCCGGGTTGCGACCTTCAATCACCCTCATGCTGCATTGGCGGCGCTTGAGCAGACGTTGCCGGACTTGGTGATCACCGATCTCAAAATGCCGGATATGAGTGGTATCGAGTTATTGCAGTCGGTCCGGGCAAGATCGATAGAGATACCGGTCATGATCATCACCGGCTATTCGAGTGTGGAGAATGCGATTGAGGCATTACGCTTGGGTGCGGCTGACTTTATTAAAAAACCATACGATATGGAGGAGCTGCTCCACCAAGTGACATTGATTTTGGAGTCTCGCAAGCTGAAGCAGGAGAACCAAGCACTGCGGGCTGCATTGGCAAATCAGCATGAAGGGAGTGAGCTGTTGGGTGAATCGGCGGCGATCAAGACTTTGCGGGAGATGATTTTCAAGCTCGCTGCAATCCGCTGCAATGTGATTGTAAGTGGGGAATCAGGTACCGGTAAGGAGTTGGTTGCGAGGGATCTGCACCAGCTGAGCTCCTGGGCTGACAAGCCATTTGTCGTGATCGACTGTGGCGCTGTAACCGACACACTATTGGAAAGTGAGCTCTTTGGGCATGAAAAGGGCGCTTTTACCGGTGCCGATCGTCAACGAATCGGCCGCTTGGAAAGCGCTTCTGGGGGTACCGTGTTTCTGGATGAAATCTGTAATATCTCCGATGCCATGCAGACCAAGCTATTGCGGGTTGTTCAAGAGCAAAAAATCGTCCGGGTCGGGGGAACTGAGCCGATCGAGATCGATGTTCGTTTTGTTGCCGCGACAAATCGGGATCTGACCGCCATGGTGAGGTCAGGGGAATTTCGGGAGGATCTCTATCATCGCTTGAATGTGGTGCAGATTCACGTGCCTCCCCTGCGCGAGCGGCGTGACGACATCCCATTGCTCATCGAGCACTTCATTTCTGTAATGAATCGACGTTACCGGCGAGATATCCAAGGGTTCGATGCCGCCTCTTTGCGTCATTTTCAAGATTACCATTGGCCAGGGAATGTCAGAGAGCTCAAGAACCTGGTCGAACGCTTGGTGGTTCTGGCTGACCAGCCGGTGCTTAAGCTGCAAACGCCACCCAGCGCGCTGAACGTTGCAGAAAGCGAGTCGGAGAGTTTAGATTACGATGAACCCGACTTGAAGACCCTTGAGCAGCGCTACATTCTAAAGACGCTGCAGCGCTTGAATGGAAATCGTGAGCGGACGGCGCAAACACTGGGGATCAATAAATCGACGCTGTGGCGTAAACTGCAACAATACGGAGTAACTGGTGTATCGGTTGATGAATGATCAGCGCCGCGATGCATCTTATTGCAGCAAGGTAATCGATGGGCCTTGCTGCCAGCTACTCCAATCAGCTTCCCCTCGCGAAATTTTCTCTTCCCGGATAGTCTCCTAGTTCAATGAGATAGCTTGTGGGTATGCCATGCAGAGAATGCGTAGACCTATTAGTCTACCGGTTCTCCAGGTTGTCATCAGAAGTGCGAGCCCTCACTACCCTTAGCAGTGCCGAAAGCGCAATTATAATTGGGCGGCTCTTTACATTTTCTTAAATGCAATTGGGCTTCTCTATCGTTGCTTGCTTGTTGCGCATCGCCCTGTTTTTTAGCTCGTTGGGAGCCAAGAGGGGCAGAGCGAGTTCTTTGGCAGTTGAAGTTGCTAAATAAGTTAAAGATTTTCAATAACTATCAAGAGATTAAGAAGATCTCATAGGATAGCCAGCATGAGCTTGATGTATCGGCCGGTTCCTGGTCGAGGCTAGGTGTGATGCAGTCAAGCTACACAAGAAAATGCAGGTGTAAAGGCAAGTTTACACCTGCAATCTGAGCATTTATCGGGGGATTCGCTCCGTTTGTCTGGGGTGTAAAGGTAGATTTACACCTGCTCATTTATCCCCAAAAAGTGCGCTTTTAGTCGAATTATCAGTGATTTTCCTACTTATGGCCGTTAAAAGCGTGATCGCCATCACGCCCCTCAGCGCCAGGTCACACCTAGAATAGGCTTGACATTTATAAAAAACGCTGCATTGCGATGTAAGCGTTAATTGGGGATCACGACATGGGCATGAATGAAAGATTGAGGATTTTAGGGATCATGGCGCTGTCAGCGCTGCTGATATTTGGGGTTGCGCTGAACATACATCGAGCGCTCGCCGCAGAGCCTGCTTCCGCTGTAGCGTTAAAGCAACCACCGAATGCCGATGTTCAGTTGGTGGATGCGCGTTATACACGAGTGCCGGAACACGCCGCCGATGATGAGCTTTCAGACATTAAGCAAGGCATGGGTGACAGTCTTTCGTTGCCGACGATACTCTGGGTTTTAGGTTCCGCGTTGCTTGCGATGATTGGGTATAAAAGAATGCGTAATACAAACGACAGCCAGCAGGACTGATAAGACCGGCGGATTCGGGCGCAAAGCGCCACAGTAAACTCACTCTTCCAATCAGCCCGGCATCCAAAAGGGTGTCGGGCTTTTTTGTGCCCCCATTATTCCGTTTGCTTTGCATGCCGGAATGCCTACCGGAAAAAGGCTGATGGATCAGGGGCGATGCAGTGGACAATCATGTTGGTCAAATCGTGACGTCTGAGGCGTTCCCTGGGTGAGTCTCCGGGCATTCCCCCGGCAAGACATGGCTATGCTTGCAGCGGCGTGCCTTGCGTCTGCCTGCTACGATTCCTGCCTTAACCTACCTATCATCCTGAAAACCTCAGTTGGATCACAAAAGTCCAGGCAAGCTCTTGGAGCACCTGGCAAATCAGAAAAACGTCTCATCACCAATAAGGTGACCACGAGTTTTTTCGATTCACCATGCACACCAATATCTTACGCGTCTTTTTTGCGCCCAACTGAGGTTTTTAGGATCATGAACAAAGTCGAGTCGAAAACTGTTAAGGATGACGGTGTACAGTGAATTGAGGTTGCAAATTGCAATCTAGCAGCAGTATTTTGCAATGAATTATTTGGTTTTTTCAGGCTGCCTAAGTTTAATCTACTGATTTTAAAAGATTAATTTAGTTGGCATGATGCTTGTATCAAACATCACCCCATTCACAATTGAATTGGAGCAATCTAATTATGCAACGTAGAACCTTTCTTAAAGGCAGCGTCGCAGCCAGCGCGGCCAGTGTCGCAGCAGCTGCCGGCCTGCTGACCCCTGCGGCGGTATTGGCTG